>JAEZYO010000397.1 GCA_023419055.1 Pseudomonadota bacterium
GGCGCGGGGGGGGGGGCCGGGGGGGGGCCCGGGGGGGGCACGAGCGCGTCACCAGTCGGCGCCGACGACGTGGTCGAGCTCGTGAGCGTCGTGCGCTTCGACGAAGAAATTCCACTCGGAGAAACCGCTCGCTGCGCCCCTCGGCTACCCGTCAACGAGAACGGCGACATCGCCTGCACCGTTACGCGTCTTACAGCCCCTGGTGACTGCGATTGCTACGCGCCGGGATTGGGACCGCTCACTCCTCAGGCCTCCAACACTGTTTTCGACACAGCCCTCGAGTCCGGCTACTGCGGCCCGACGACGCCCGTACCCAACTGCTCGGACCTGTGTGCTTGCGAGGTGCTGCCAGCGACCGGAGACAGCTTGAACGAGTGCCTCGAGGCCGTGGAACCCGCCGAAGATGCGGTGGGCTGGTGCTACATCGACTCCGAGCACGGCAATCCAGAGCTGATCGCTCGATGCGCCAACGATACGCAGCAGCGGATTCGCCTGTTGGGTCCGGCCGCCGGCGACTACACATTCATCTTGAGCTGTGCCGGCAGCCTCACTCCGAAAGGCAGGGCTGTCGGTGACCCGTGCGTGCCCGAAGACGAGCTCAACCCGAACTTCGCCGGATACGTCATTGATCAATCCACCCTCGACCTGAACTCACCCAGCTGCGGAAGCGGCGTGTGCCTCGTCAATCACTTCCAGGGGAGAGTGACCTGTCCGTACGGCCAGACCGTTCCGGAGGGTTCGGACACTTGCCATGTTCCAGGCACTGACACGCGCGTCGTGGGGCCCGTCGCACCACAGTTGGTGGATCGACGAGCCGATCTCGCCGTGACCTGCACCTGCCGCTGCGACGGCCCGGGCGAAGGGCCTTTCTGCTCTTGCCCGTCAGGAACGGAGTGTCGGGAAGTCCTGTCTTCCCTGGGCCTGCCCGGCGAGGAAGCGTACGTGGGTTCCTATTGCATTCCCGAAGGAGCCATGTACGACGCGACCAATCCGCTCTCGCCCGAAGCCTGCCTGTCTTCCGCTCAGAACTGTGAGTGAAAGCTAAGATCACCGTTCTCCCGATCGTCCTCTCGCTCGCTGCCGGCGCCTCGGCAGCGCGAGCCGAAGGAGCGCGCGCTTCGCTCGTCGTCACCCGCGACGACGGAGCGCGCGACTGCCCCGACGCGAGCGCCCTGGCGCTGCGCATCAACGAGATCGTGGGGACGGACGTGGTCGAGGACAACGCGAAGGGAGCGCCGACGACGTGGCTTCAAGTCGAGATGAATCGCTCGCTAGAGAGCTACACCGCGAGCATCCGCACCCAGGGCGCGCGCAGCGGCAGTCGCGTGATCACCGACGTGGGCCCAGGCTGCGGGAACCTCGCGGAAGCGACCGCGGTCGCACTCGCGGTGCTGCTCGACGAGCTTACCCCACCGCCGACCACGACCAACCCAGCGCCGGCGAGGCCACCGAGCCCAGTACCTGCACCACCGCACGTCGAACCGCCCTCTCGAACGGCACCTCCTCCGCCGACCAGCCAGAAGCGGGACGTCGATTGGACTCTCGGCGCCGCGTTCGACGGCGGGGTAGCGTTCTCGATCCTGAGTCAGCCCGCGCTCGTCCTCGAGGGCAGCGCCTCGATCCGCTACCGCGATCGTTTCGGCCTCAGCTTGAGCGGCGGGGCGTTCGCGCCGGACACCATCACCCTGCCGGATGGGCAACTCGAGGTCGGGCTCGCCTACTTCGGCGCTCGCGCGTGCGCGGTGTTCCTGGACTCAGCGCCGAGCCTTGCGCTCGAGGCCTGCGCCGGGCCGATGCTCGGTTGGCTCAGCGGCGCTCCCAGCGACTTCGACGAGAACATCGACCGAACCGCTCCTTTCGGCGCCGTTGCCGGCGGGGTCCAGGCGCGGAGCCGCATCACGGGTCCTCTCTCGTGGTCGGCGCGCGCTCTCGCCGTCGTCCCGTTCGTTCGCTCGGGGTTCACGGTGGTTCGGGACGGAGAGCCCTCGCCGGCCTTCACGGTACCAAGAGCCGGAGCGCTCTTGATGCTCGGGCTCTTCTACGGTGGCTCGTGACGAAACCGGCGTCCGAGCGAGCCAGCTTCGAGCTCATCTACCGCGAACACTTCGCCTTCGTCTGGCGCGCCCTCGCGCGCCTGGGCGTGCCGGAGCGGGACCTGAACGACGCGGCGCAAGACGTGTTCGTGGTCGTGCACCGGAAGCTACCCGAGTTCGATTTCGAGAGCCGGGTGACGACCTGGATCTACGCCATCTGCCTCCGTGTGGCGAGCGACGCGCGAAAGAGCGCGCGCTCACGCCTGGAGGTGTTGGGCGACACTCCTCCGCTGCCGCGCATCGGTCCTGACGGAGACGAATCCCAGGTCCACGCCACCTACCACCGCCGCTTGCTGGGCGCGGCGCTCGACGTGCTCCCGCTCGAACAACGCGCGGTCTTCGTCCTGTTCGAGCTCGACGGTATGACCGGCGACGAGGTGGCTGCGCTGCTCGCGGTGCCGCTCGCGACCGTTCACTCGCGGCTGCGCCTCGCGCGCCTCTCGGTTCGTCGAACGCTCTCGCGGGCGCGCGAACACGAGACCTTCACGGAAAAGAAGCTCGGAGGACGACCTTGACCGGCCCTTCGCGGTGGCTCGACCCGACGAGCGACGCCGACGACTTCGAGCGTGAAGTGCTGCGCAGCAACCGCCAGGTCGAGATCCCGGCGGGCGCCGCGGAGCGCGTGTGGCAAGCCCTGAGCGACGCCGGGCTGAGCTCGGCGGATGCGCCTCCTGCACCGGCAGCGCCGCCCGGCGAGGCCGCCGGAGCGCTGACGGCAACTTCGGGGATCCTGAAAACCTTCGTGGCGGGAGCCCTCTTCGGCGTGCTGGTCTCCGGCGGGTACGCGGCGTGGCGCG
>JAEZYO010000404.1 GCA_023419055.1 Pseudomonadota bacterium
AGCCGCTGCTGCCGCCCGCAGCGCCGCTGCCGCCCGCGCCGCCGCTGCCGCCCGCGCCACCGGGGAGCGCGCCGCTGCAGATGCAGTAGTCCGATTGATGGCCCGAGTCGCACCCGAGAGCGGGCAGGGCCGTGTCCGCCGCGCACAGGTCGTCGACGTTTTCGGCCGCGCTCTCGCACTCGAGCCCGGCTGCCGCGCAGACCGCGGCGCAGCCGGCGCCGTCCGTGTACACCGCCTCGCAGGAGGTCTCGCTGCTCGTACAGAGCTCGTAACCCGCGGCGGTGATGCCCGAGCAATCGACCGGGCCCATGGCGCCGCCCGTTCCGCCCGTGGCGCCGCCGGTCCCACCGCTGGAAGGCTGGCCCCCGCTCGAGGTGGATCCCCCGGCCGCTTGCCCTCCACTCGCGGTGGAGCCACCGCTCGCCTGTCCTCCGCTGGAGCTCGACCCGCCCACGGCTGCCTGTCCACCGCTCGTCGTTCCAGGCGAACCGGAAGCGCCACCGGAGCCTCCCTGGGCTCGATTCGGGTCAGTCGAGCCGCAGGCGCCGAGCAAACCGAGAACCGAAAGGGAGACGAGTCGATGCGAGTAGGTCATCGAGCTCAGGGTTGCTCAGACGCGTCGCGACTCGCCACAAATCGACGCTTCACGCCGACACTCGAACTCTCCGCTTTTACCAGAAAGCGTTCGGGCTCGAGAGGGGAGCTACGGCAACCAGCCCAGCGCGTACGCGAGCCAGACCACGAGGGCGATCATGATCGTCCCGATGATCACGACGGACGAGCGTGGGGGATCCCAGCTCATGCGCTCGGCGTCGTCGGCTCCGGGCCCCCGCATGCCCCGCGCTCGAGACGCGAGGGGTCTGAGATGGAAGTGGTTCGAGAACCATCCTTGCATGGTCGCCCTCCGTGCAACGGGTCGCGTCGAGCTCTGCTCGGAGCGCCCAACAGGGACCTACCATGCGGGGAGCCTTGCGGCCACACCGAGGGGTGAAGCGCCACTCTCGAGGGTGCTCTAGTGGCAGCCCTTCTTGGTGTCGCACGTGCAGTCGACGCAGCCGTGGTCCGCGCAAGTCCCGCAGGAGCGGGCCACTTGCTTGCGCAGCGCCTCACGCGCCCGGTAGACGCGAACCGCAGCGTTGCCGCTCGTGATCCCGGCCTCGGCCGCGTAGTCCTTGACCGCCAGGCCGTCGACCTCGACGCGCCGGAGCGCCTCGGCGTACTCGGGCTTCAGCGTGGACGCCAGGGTCCCGACGCATTGGCAGACCGCACCGCGCACTTCGCCTTCGGCTTCGATCTGCCGATCGAGCTCCGACGCGAACTCCTCGAGCTTGCGGTCGACGGTGGCGCGACGCCGGTGGTGGTCGATCACGGCGTTGCGCAGGATCCGGTAGAACCAGGCCGTCGCCGATTCCTCGTTCTCGAGGGTGCCCAGCCGGTTCAGGCCGCGCACGAACGCCTCCTGCAAAATGTCTTCAGCGAGCGCGCGATCGCCGACGCGCTTTTGCAGGAAGGAAAGAAAGGCGCGATGGTTCCCGACGAGCGCGCTCACGACATCGGGGCTCATCGGGGCGTCGGTGCTCGAGGGGGCTTCGTCGTTGCGATCCATGGCTTGCCTGTATTAGCTCATCCGTTCAGCCGCACCACGCACGGTCACACCCGCGCAGAGCGCAGCCGCAGCGCATTTCCGACCACGGAGACGGAGCTGAGGCTCATCGCTCCCGCCGCGACCATGGGGCTCAAGAGCCAGCCGAAGGCGGGATAGAGCACGCCGGCGGCGAGGGGGACGCCCGCCGCGTTGTAGAAGAAGGCGAAGAACAGGTTCTGGCGAATGTTCGCGAGCGTTCGCTCGCTGAGGTGCCGCGCGCGCACGATGCCTCGAAGGTCTCCGCGCACGAGCGTCACGTCCGCGCTCTCCATCGCGACGTCGGTGCCGGTCCCCATCGCGATGCCGACTTCGGCTTGAGCCAACGCCGGAGCGTCGTTGATGCCGTCGCCGGCCATGGCCACGATGCGGCCCTCGGCCTGGAGCTTCTTCACCGCGTCGACCTTCTGGTCGGGGAGCACCTCGGCGATCACCTGGTCGATGCCGAGCTTCTTCGCGACGGCCTCGGCGGTGGTGCGGCTATCACCCGTGAGCATGACGACGCGAACGCCCGCCGCGTGGAGATCACGAATGGCCTCGAGGCTCGTCTCCTTGACCGGATCGGCGACCGAAAGGAGCCCTGCGGCGCGGCCGTCCACGGCGACGAACATCACTCCCTGACCTTCGGCTCGGAGCGCCTCGGCTTCTTCCGACAGATCGCCGAGAGCGACGTTCAGGTCTTGCATGAGCGCGCGATTGCCTACGGCGACCTCGGAGCCCTGGACTCGGCCGCGAACTCCCTTGCCCGTCACGGACTCGAAGTTTTCCGTGGGGACCGTGTCTGCGCCGCGGGCCGCAGCCCCTCGAACGATGGCGTCGGCCAGAGGGTGCTCGCTGGCCTTTTCGAGGGCCGCAGCGAGCGTCAAAAGTCGCCGTTCGTCGATGCCTCTCGCCACCACGCTCGAGAGCTCGGGCTTACCCTGCGTGAGGGTCCCGGTCTTGTCGACGACCAGGGTGCCTACCTTGCGCATCACCTCGATGGCTTCGGCGTTCCGGAACAAGACGCCCATCGACGCGCCCTTACCCATCGCGACCATGATCGACATCGGCGTCGCGAGGCCGAGCGCGCACGGGCACGCGATGATCAACACCGCCACCGCGTTGACCAGCGCATACGCCAGGCGCGGCTCGGGGCCGACCGATGCCCAGACGAGGAACGTCCCGATCGCGATCAAGATGACGATCGGCACGAAGTACGAGGAGACGACGTCCGCCAGCCGCTGGATGGGAGCGCGACTGCGCTGCGCCTCCGCGACCATGTTCACGATGCGCGCGAGCAGCGTGTCCGCCCCGACCTTCTCGGCCTGCATCAGCAGCGCCCCGGTGCCGTTGACGGTGGCGCCCACGAGCTTGTCCCCGGCTTGCTTCTCGACCGGGATCGGCTCGCCGCTCACCATCGATTCGTCGACGTTGCTCCGACCTTCGAGGACGACTCCGTCGACCGGAACCTTCTCGCCGGGACGCACCCTCAAGCGATCGCCCACCTGGACGTGCTCGAGGGGCACGTCTTCTTCTTCGCCGTCCGCGAGCACCCGTCGAGCCGTCTTCGGAGATAACCCCAACAGCTTCCGGATCGCCGAGCCGGTGCGGCTGCGAGCCCGAAGCTCGAGCACTTGACCGAGCAGGATCAGGGTCGTGATCGCCGCAGCAGCCTCGAAGTAGACACCGACCTGGCCGTGGTGATCACGAAAGCCGACGGGGAAGACGCCGGGCACGAGCGCCGCCACGACGCTGAAGGAGTACGCGACGCTCACCCCGAGCCCGATGAGCGTGAACATGTTGAGGCTGCGGTTCGCAATCGACGCGACCGCACGCTGGTAGAACGGCCAAGCCGACCACAAGCACACCGGCGACGCCAGCGCGAGCTCGAGGAGCACGCGCGTTCGAGGCGAGAAGAGAGCGCTGATCGGCGCGCCGGGCAGCATGTCGCCCATGGCGAGGGCGAGCACGGAGAAGGTGAGCGCAACGGCGAACCAGAACCTTCGCGACATGTCGCGGAGCTCGGGGTTCTCTTCCGTGCCGGTCGCCGTCCGCGGCTCGAGCGCCATGCCGCAGATGGGGCAGGTGCCGGGCTCGCTGCGCACGATCTCCGGGTGCATCGGGCAGACCCACTCCGTTGTCGGCGCGACGGGTCGTTCCGGCTCGAGCGCCATACCGCACTTCGGGCAAGGGCCCGGTTTGTCCGACCTCACCTCCGGATCCATCGGGCAGACGTAGGTGACCTTCGCGTCGGCGCTGGACGGCGCCGGAACGGCGGCCTCGGCTGCAGCGGCGGGCTTCAGGTACTTCTCGGGCTCGGCGTTGAAGCGCTCACGGCAGCGGGGGCCGCAGAAAAAATAAGTGACGCCCTCGTGCTCGGCGCTACCGCCCTTGGCGGACGCCGGGTTCACCTTCATCCCGCAGACCGGGTCCGTCACTCGCTCCGCCGAGGGAGCGGGAACCGCTGGTTCGTGCCCGTGCTCCTCGTGGTGGTGGTGGTCGTGAGCCATCATTCTCCGTAGACGTCGGCGCACCCTGGAGATTACAGCTCCGAGCCATGCAATGAGCCGGCCATCAGCGTGGGTTCCGTCCTTATTGGAGCCCGACCGCACGGAGGTGGGAGGCTCAGGGACCGGCCGGTCGCCGGCCGAGCGAAGACACCGTGCCCACGAACAGCGCGCCCAGGAAGCCTAGCGCCAACCCGCCGATGCCGGCGTAGCCGACGCAGCTGCAACCGAGGGCACCCGTGAGGAGCGTGACACCGGACGCGCTGACCCAGTAACCGGCGCCGCGCTGGTGCTTGAAACCAGGAAAAGAAACGATGCCGCCGGCGAGCACCCCTCCCGTCACGCACGCAGGCAGGCACCAGGACAGGCAGCGCTCACCGGTGCACAGGTGGCCCATGTGGTTCGCGCACAGGGCGAGCACCAGCGCGAGGCTCCCTCCGATCACTCCCGGTAGCACGCCGCGGCCCAGGTCACGCCCGTACCAGAGCGAAAGGACGCCACTCACGAAGAGCAAGGCGCCGGCCGGCACGGACAGCGCATAGCGAGAGCCGATCACCGCAGCGACGGCGATCATCAGCAGCATCGGGGCAAAGCCGAGCAACGCACGGCGGAGCCGATCGAGCTCATAGGCGCGCCGCACGCGCTGCTTCACCGCATCGAGCCGATCAGAGTCCATAAAGCCTCTTGAAGGCGGTCCGCAGCCGCTCGAGCGCGCGTTGACGGCGCTTGCGGAGTGCAGCGCCCGCGCTCTCTTGCGCCTCTTCCCAATAGGTGGCGATGAGCGTGGCGCGGTCCGTTTCCGATAGCTCCTGCAGGGCGCTGACGGCCGCGTCCCCGAGCTCGCGCCGAAGGAGCGCCTCGTCGGTCGCGACGCCGAACGGCACGTTCGAGAGCTCCTCCTCGCTCACCTCGCGCCGCCGCTGAGTTCGCCGAGCGATCGTCCGGCATTCCCAGGCGGCGATGGCGAGCGCCCACGGCAACGCGGGGCGCGTCCGGTCGTAGTCGGAAGCACGAGTCAGAATCTTTTCCATGGCCTGCTGCGCGGCGTCGTCAGCGTCGTGGGAGTGCTTGAGGAACGACAAGCAAAGGGCGTGAACTCGGGCCCAAAGAAGCTCGAAGGCCGGCGCAAAGGCGCTCCTCTCGCCCTCCGCCAGGCGGACGATGAGCTGATCCAGTTCCTTCGATTCCTGACTCAAGTGCCGTGGCCCGGTCGGTAAGGCCCCAGGTAGGTAGCTTCGGGAGCTCCTGACCAACGTGGGGGCTCGGCAAATGCCGCGTCGTGGGTCTAGGCGCCAGGCCCGTTGCGTGTGACCGACTTTTTTTCCTGTCACGGAGCCCAGGGGGTCGGCCTATGCCGGGATGGGTTGCTCCGAATGCCCGCCTCCCACCTCTGGCTCACGTGCGTTCAAGGCCCGTGCCGTCCTTTTCTTGGTCTGCTTGTTGGGAATTGGCGGTGCGCTGCTCGCTCTATCGTCGGTTTTGAAAGGTGAGCCGCCACGCCGGCAGACAGGGACACTCCCCGGGGTGGTCCAGGTCGAAGTCACCGAGAGGGGCTTCAGTCCTTCGTCCATCACGTTGAGCCCCGGCGTTCCAACGGAGCTCGAGTTCCTCCGCACGACGGAAGAGACGTGCGCGAGCTCGGTCGTCTTTCCGGAGCTCGGCGTGAGCGAGCCCCTCGCTCTCCACGAACCCGTTCGCGTGAAGGTCCCTGCGATGGGGCCAAGAACCCTGTCCTTTCAATGTGGCGTGGGCGATCACCGCAGCGCCGTCATCATCAATTGAGGTCCCATGAAGACGTATCTCTCTCTCTCGACCACCGTGCTCTTCTTGGCGTGCAATTCGACTCCGGCTCCGCTCCAGAGCCAGACCGAGGTGAAGGCTCAACCCGTCGTGACCGCTCCTGCTGAAGTCCATGCCGCAGAGGCTCCTGCCACGCCCTCGGACGAAGCCGAGCTCACCCTCGTGTCCGATACCAGTCAGGTCTGCATGGTGAACAACCAGTTCATGGGGCGCCCGCAGATCCCGGTCGAGGTCGGAGGCAAGACCTACTTCGGCTGCTGTGAGATGTGCAAGAAGCGGCTCGCCGACAACCCGGCCGCCCGCGCCGCGAATGATCCGGTGAGCGGCAAGCCCGTCGACAAGGCGACGGCCGTCATCGCTCGACGTGCGAGCGGTGAGGTCCTCTATTTCGAGAGCGCGGAGAACTTCGAACGGTATCGCGCGATGTGATTGCGCGCTTTCGGAGCGCCCAGGGACCTACTTGCTCGCCTGGTTCGCGTCGGGCTTCTGCTCGACGTCGTCGAGCTTGAACGTCGGCTTGCGCTCTGGATCGCAGTCAGGGGGCGGACCGAACCCGTCGGCGACGAACGTGTACTCGAGCGAACCTTTGCCCTGAGCCTTCTCGCTGTCGACCTCGATGCGCACGACGTGCTGGCCCTTGCGCGACGGCGTGCAGTACGAGAGCAGGTAGAAGCGCTTGGAGTGCGCCTCGATCTTGGCCGCGATGCGCTCGAATGACTCTTTGACCTTCGCCCGGTCGCTGCCTTCCTCGGTCCCGTCACGGCCGATGTCGCCGAGCTGCGCGCTCTCGAGCTCTGCCGGATCGCCGATGCCGATCGCGAACATCTGGTAGTTCGCGTACTCCTCCTTGTCGATCTGCGCCATCATCTCGTCGCGCGACACGTGGCTCGCGCGGTCCGCGCCGTCGGAGAACACGACCAGGGTGCCGAACTTGAGCGGCTTTTTCTCTTTCTCGAGGCCCTCCTTCAGGGTCTCCAGGCCCTGCACCACCGCGCCGTGCAGGTTGGTGGACGGGTCTTTGGGCTTGAACGAGCGAAGGCCCTCGATCCCGCCTTTGACCGAGCCTTCCGCCTCCGTGAACGGCACCACGGAATGGATTTTCTCGGAGCCGTCGAAGGCGTACACGCCGACCTTCTGCGTCTTACCAACCCGTTCGCTGAAGAGCTGGGCGGCATCCACGATTTGATCGATCTGGCCCGAGTCCGTGATGCTCGCGCTGACGTCGAGCAAGAGCAGCGTGTACATCACGGCAGCGACCTCGGGATTCTGGATCGTCTGCTTGCTCTCGTACTCCGAGACGAGCTTGTCGTCTTCGTAGATCTTGAAGTCTTTGGCCTCGAGGCCGCCCACCGGCTCCTCGCCGCGTTCCACCGTGAAGAAGACCCAGACGTTGTTCGGCTTCTTCTGCTCCGAGTTGATCCTGGTCACGGTGAGACCGCCGCCTCCGCAGCCCACGGTGCCGAGCGGAAGGACGATCAAGAGGATGCTCCAAAGGACGCGCAGCGAATGAGTCATGGCACCTCGCATGGATTCTCGAATCTCATCACGCTAGCAGAGCTCGTGAGCTCGTAGTGCGCGTTCATGCGTGCGCTCGTTCCGCTAGCTGGCCGACCAGGTACGTTCGATCTCGCACCGCGCCGGTGAGCAAATCACCACGATGGTGGGATAGGGTGTGCGCTCCTGTGAACACTGCCGCACTACCGTGCGCCCGTACTCGCTCGGGTATTGGCGCACGCCGCGAGGTTGCGTCACGTCGTCTTACCCTTACCGTCCCAGGCAGTGAGATCGAGAGCTCGGCGCACCGTAGCGGCGAGCTCGCTTGCCTTGCCGCGGCCCCAGTAGTGCAGAAATAAGATGCGCGGCGTCTCGCCGCTCATGTGGTGATGGATGGCGACGATGTCGATCCCGCCACCGCGGAGAGCCTTGAGCACCGGCTGCAGCTCCGCTTCCGTCACAGCGAAGTCGCCGTCGACCACTGCGTCGTCGTCAGTGCCAGCGAAGGCGGCCCAGGTGTTGACCCCGAGGGCCTTGCCGATCTTGCAACCGCACGCGGCCGTCGCCTCGCGCCCCATCACGGCTTTGAACATGCCGTCCTTGCTCGTTCCCTTCACGCCGAGAACCAGTTCGAGCTCGGCCGCATCGATCGCGCTCTTGATGGGCACCGGAGGGCCGGAGCGTTCTCGTGGCTTCGCGGCCTTCTGGCGGACCTCTCTCTGCTTCTCGAGCGCCTGCTTCACCCCTCCTCCGAGCGCTGCGACGCTTCCTTCCCCGCCGATGTGCATGAAGTAGACGCGCGGCTGATCGAAGAAGAAGTGGTTGTGTAGCGCGGTAACCTCGAGCCCGGCGTCGAGCAGCGTGCTCATCACCGGATTGACCTCGTCTTCGAACACGACGAGGTCGCCCATGACCATGGCCTCCGTTCCCGCCTTCCCAGGGCTGAAAGCAGCCCACGAGGTCAACCCCATGAAGGGAGGCATCTTCCAGCCGTCGATCTGTATCGGGACATCCGCCCTGGGGAAGGAGACCTTCAGCACGCCCTCGCTCGACTCGGGCTTGCCTCCCGTCGCGTCGGCGACGGCCGACTCCGAGAGCGGCGCGCTGAGCTCCACTTTCGTGGCACTTCGAGGCGCGTTTCCTGCGGGTGCCATGGCTCTGGCATCGGAGGATGATTCAGGCTGGGACTCGGGTGCCGGTGAAGCGGAAACGGGTGGCGTGCTCGCAGGGTGCTGTTCGGAGTGAGCTCCGCAAGCAATGACGAGCAAAGCACTGACAGCAGCGCAAATCGAGCTTCGAGAGAGCATGGTCATCACCTTTGGCGTGGTGATAGCAGCCTCGCGCGCGGCGAGTGCTGCGCCATTCTGCTCACTCCATCGCTTCGGGCTCGGTTGTACTCGTGCGTGCGAATCGGGCTTCCACCGCGACGAGGTCGAGAATGAACGCGGGACCTCGTCCGTCACGGTGAGTGGCGTCGGAAAGCGCGGGGCGGGCGGGGTGGTGCAGCTCGGTCACGCCGCGCGTGAGTAGCTACGTTCTTGCGGAGCAACTCGTGGGGTCGAGCGCCACCGTGCTTGTCGCTGGGCAGGGGAGGTTCAAGGGCTGGCGCTGAAGGAACGAAGCCACTCGCGACTGGTTGGGATGGCTCCGTCGTCGTGATTGCTGGCCGTTGATTTGACTATCGAGTTCTCGATCTCGTCGAACGAAAAACTGTGCTAATGGTCCGAAGCAGGAGGGATGAGATGAAGCGGCCAGCCGCGCCTGTTTGGTTTCAGGGTGCCACGTCGGCAAGTATTCTGGGGCATACCGTTCAAGTCGACGGACCTCAGACTCCGGGTGAAGGCCACGGTCACGGAAAGAAGCACGCTGAAGAGTGCTGCATTTTGATCGACGGCAACGTGATTTACTACGAGATCGGGCCCGAAGGCGTTCACAGCCACTCTTACATGCACAAGAACTTTGCGACGCCATGGGAGCTCGCGGAGGCACTGATTCGTGACTATGGGGCGCTCGCGGTCCGTGGCGGCCCGAGCGCGGACGCGCCGCCGCACCCTCACGGTGGCGGCAGCTCCGGCCATGACGATTCCGGACACCAACACGTTCCCGCCACGAAGCGACGGAGGAAATGAACGTGCATCGCTGTCGCAAGAATCAGGCACATTTATCGCCCGCCCAACGGGCGGCGTTCGTGAATGCGGTGCTCACCCTCAAAGCGTCCGGCACCTACGATGCCTACGTGCAGAGCCACCGCGATTTCATGGGGAGCGCGCATCGTGGCTCGGCGTTTCTGCCGTGGCACCGAGAGTTTCTGCTGCGGTTCGAAGAGGACCTGCGCGCCGTCGACGACACGGTGACCCTGCCGTACTGGGACTGGTCGGTCGACAATTCGCCCGCCTCGTCGGTGTGGGCTCCCGACTTCATGGGCGGCAACGGCAACGCCGCGACGGGCGCGGTCACCACGGGGCCGTTCGCCTACTCGACGGGTGCCTGGACGCTCAACGTCCGTGAACCTGGAGACTCCATCCTGTACCTCCGTCGGCGGTTCGGAGTGGGCGCGTCTTCCATGTCTCTGCCGGGCGAGGTATCGACGACGCTCGCGCTGCCCGACTACGACGCCGCGCCCTGGAATGACTCATCCACTCTGGTTTCTTCGTTCCGGAACGTGTTGGAGGGTTGGGCCGGCACGCCGGGCCGCATGCACAATGGGGCACACGTGTGGATCGGTGGCTCGATGGGTCCCAGCACCTCACCGAATGATCCCATCTTTTTTCTGAACCATTGCTTCATCGACAAGCTCTGGGCCGATTGGCAGCGCAGCCACCCCACGGCCACCTATCCGTCGAGCGGCCCCGCTGTCGGACATCGCTTGAACGACGCACTGCCGCCTTGGAACACGGCTTCCGATACGCGGCGGCCCGCCGATCTGCTCGACCACCACGCGCTCGGCTACTACTACGACAACGAGCTCGCCTGTCTCCTCGAGAAGTCGAAGTTCCTGGACGATCCCCGAAAGCTCAAGCTCTTCGACGATCCGATGAAGCTCAAGATTTTCGATGAACCGAAGACCTTCCCAGGGATCGACTGGGTCAAGGCGGCGGGGCTCGACAAGCTCGTCGGGAGCGACGGCTTCGAGTTCGATCCCTCGGTGAGTGAGCTTCCGTTCGTGTTGGCGACGCCTCACCACGCCCCGCACCTGGAGGGGACAGCAGCTACGTCGGTCCTGATGAGGCAGTATGAACGACAGCTCGCCGTCCTCGGCCAGGCGTGGGCTCAAGGCAAGCTCGCGCCGGAAGAGCAGAAGTACCTCGAGACCCTGCGCCGTGAGTACCAGGACGTGCAGAAGCGGGTCCAAGCAGAAGCGCATTCTCTGGTAGGCGCCGCTCAGCCAAGCAAGAAGAAGAAAAAGAAGAAGCGCCCCACGTGATCCTCATCCAATCGCATCTCGGTGATCTCCACACTCGTCGCGTTCTAGAGGCTCTACAGCGCTGCGACGCCCGAGTGTTCGTTTTCGACAACGCTCGCTTCCCCGACGGTCTGGGGCTCTCGGTTCGCAATGGCGCGGACGGTGGGCTCGCCACCACGCTGCACGACCCCGCTGGAGGCGATCTGGATCTTCGGCGAGTGCGCGTGATTTGGCTGCGGAGGCCGCAGCCTCTTCATATCTCTCCGTCGATTCGCGACATCGAAGATCGGAGGTTCACGCTCAACGAGGCGAGCGAGGCGCTCAATGGCCTCTGGGAGATCCTCGATGCCTTCTGGGTGAACTCGCCGGCACGCGACCAGGCAGCGCATCGAAAGCTCCTTCAGCTGCAAGTCGCGGAAGCGGTCGGCTTGCCTTGCCCGCGCACCCTGGTCACCTCGAACCCGGACGAAGCGCGGGCCTTCATCTCGAAGAACTCGCCGTCAGCCACGGTTTACAAGGCCTTTTCTGCGACCCCCGCTCGCTGGCGCGAGACTCGCATCATCCAGCCGGAGGAACTAGGCCGGCTGGATAGCGTTCGGCATTGCCCGGTGATCTTTCAGGAGTTCGTGCCGGCCGTCTGTGATCTGCGCGTCACCGTCGTGGGAGACGAACTCTTCGTGGGTGAGGTGCGTTCACCGGAGGGCGGATACGCGTACGACTATCGAATGGATCTGGATGCGGCAGTGATTTCGAAAGGCAAGCTGCTCCCGGAGACGGAAGCCAAGCTGCGCGTGCTCATGTCACGCCTGGGCCTGGTCTACGGGGCGATCGACCTTCGGCGAACTCCCGACGGCGCCGAGGTGTTCCTCGAGATCAATCCCGCAGGGCAATGGCTCTTCGTCGAGGACAAGACCGGGCTCCCGATCACGGAGGCGCTGGCGTCGCTCCTCGCCGGACGCAGTCGATAGCTGCGTAGTCTCGAGCGACGAGGAGCTCGTTCGAAGTTCTTCGTTGCCTGCGGCGGCGGGAGCCAGTGGAACCGGTCCCCCGCCGCCGTGGATGCCTCACGCCGCCGCATGGGATGTCGAGTCGTAGCCGGCTTCGCGCAAGGCCTCGATCATCGCCTCCACACTCACGGTCGTGGGGTCGTACTGGACGAGCACCTTGCCGTCGCGGAGGCGGACGTCGACCTTGCCGACGCCGTCGAGCTCGGCGAGCGCGGCGTTGACGTGCCTCACGCAAGAGGGGCAGGTCATTCCCGTCACGTCGAGCACGGTTTCTTGGTAGCTCATGACTTTTCGGCTCCTTCGCGGCCTCGTTGGGCTCGCAAGAGGGTAGACGCAAGCCTCGCTCGACGCTTACACCTGTAATTGCCGCGAGCCCAGGGCGTCCATCGAAGCACCCATGAGCGACACCGCCCCCACCGCCCTATCCCCGACCGCCCGCGAACCCGAAGAATGCGAGCTCCCCGTGCAGGGGATGACCTGCGCCGCCTGTGTGCGGCGAGTGGAGCGTGCGCTCGGCAAGGTGCCGGGGGTCGAGGCCGCCTCCGTCAACCTCATCACGCAGCGCGCCACGGTCCGTTACGATCCGGCCCGGGTCCAGCGAGAACTCCTGGCTCGGGCGGTGGAAAGCGCCGGCTACGAGGTGCCTCGCCCGAAGGCGGTAGAGGTCACGTCCCCGACCAGCGGGAGCGTTTCGAGGCTTCACGGTGAGGTCGAGGCGCGCGACAGCGCGCTCCGAGCGGCGGAGGAGAAGGAGGCTCACGAACTTCGCCGCGACTTCTGGCTCGCGACCGGGCTGACGGTGCCCCTCCTCGTTCTCGCCATGTCGCACGGAGCGATACCAGGCTCCGACGGGCCGGTGGGGCGCGCGATTCAGCTCGCGCTCGCGACGCCCATCGTGTTCGGGCCCGGCAAGCGCTTCTTGGCGCTGGCTCTCGCAGCGCTTCGGCACCGGAGCGCCGACATGAACACGCTGGTGAGCATCGGCGTGTTGGCGGCGTGGGGTTACTCGGCAGTGGCCGTGCTCGTTCCGAGCCTCTTCCCGCACGCCGAGCACGGCGTCTTGCCGCACCTCTATTTCGAGGCGTCCGCCGCCATCATCGCGTTCGTGCTCCTCGGAAAGCGGCTCGAGTCACGAGCTCGCAAGCGGCTCTCCGACGCGGTGCGCGGCCTGATTTCGCTCGTGCCGGCGAGCGTCACTCGCGTCTCGGAGCAGCACCAGGACGAGCTCGTGCCGGTGGAGGTGCTGAAGGCCGGGGACGTCGTGCTCGTGCGACCCGGCGAGCGAGTCCCCGCCGACGGCGAGGTGCAGCTCGGCGCGAGCGCGGTCGACGAGTCCTTACTGACGGGTGAGAGCATTCCGGTCGACAAGAAGCCGGGTAGCCCGGTCTTCGGTGGCACGCTGAATCAAAGCGGCGCTCTCCGCGTTCGCGTCACCAGTACGGGTGATGACACCGCGCTCGGTCGCATCGTGGAGGCGGTGAAACAGGCGCAGGGCTCGCGAGCGCCAATCGCGCGGCTTGCCGACGTGGTGAGCGCCTATTTCGTGCCGGTCGTGCTCGTCATCGCGACGGCCACGCTGCTAGCCTGGCTGTCGGTGGACGTGAGCGCGGGTGGTCTCGCTACGGCCGTCGAGCGCTTCGTGGCCGTGCTCGTGATCGCGTGCCCTTGTGCCCTCGGGCTCGCCACTCCCGCCGCTGTAGCGGCCGGAACGGCGCGTGGCGCGGAGCTCGGCGTCCTCATCAAAGGAGGCGCGGCCCTCGAAGCGGCGAGCCACGTCGACACGGTGCTGCTCGACAAGACCGGGACGCTGACCGCTGGAAAACCCGAGCTGACTGACGTTCTGGACGTCACGGGAGCCGGAGACCTGACGCTGCTCCAGCTGATCGCTTCCGTGGAGCGAGAGAGCGAGCACCCGGTCGCCCGCTCGATCGTCGAAGGCGCTATCGCCCGCGGTCTCGAACTTCGGAGCGCCACGGACTTCACGAGCGAAGCGGGATACGGCGTGGAAG
>JAEZYO010000408.1 GCA_023419055.1 Pseudomonadota bacterium
GCTCTTGCCCAAGGCGGCCGGAGCGCCGGTGCTCGGCGTTTACCGCAATCACCTGATTTTCTCCCCGGACGCGGGGGCCATCGAGAGCACGGCGCCTTACCTCGTGCGCACGCTCGCGGCTCGGCCGTTACCGGCCGAGCCGCTCGTGATCGAAGTACCGGGCGCGGCACTCGCCGGACCGCTCGCAGACCGATTGCGCCGCGCGTGGGAGAGCTATCAACGGGAGCTTCGGGCGCTCGAGAGGCGAACGCGCGACGAGAAGGGGCGCGCGGCGGATTTCGGGGATCCGGGAGCCGTGATCGCCGCCGCCGACGGCGCGTTCTCGGCGCTCTTCGATCTGCTCGGCACGACCAAGCAGGCGCGCCTCACGCTCACGCCGAGCCCGGCAGCGCTCGGCGTGAGGCTCGAGCTCGTACCGGAACCCGGGCGCTACGCCGAGCAGACGGTGGCCGAGCTCGCGACGGGCGATCTTTCTCCGCTGCTCGGCCTCCCCGACTCGGTGGGAGCGGCGCTGCTCTTGCGCTCGACAGCCGAGGAGCGCGACGCCTCCGCGGCACAGGCGGGCCTCGGGGTGGAGCGCCTGTTCGGCGACCGTTTGAAGGAGCGCGAACGCCAGACGATCGAACGCGCGCTCGCCGGCTTTCACGCCGCGCGCGGTGACGCGGCCGTCTACGGCCTCTTCGCCGATCGCACGCTCTTCTTCTCGACGCGGGCTCGCGACCCGAAGGGGCTACGGAGCTCGATCGGCGAGCTCGGCCGCGCCCTGGAATTTTCGGCGCTGAAGGCGCCGCTCCGCGAGTACCTGGGTGACTTCAGCCTGCGGCGCGACACCGTGGAGGTCGCGGGGGCGAGCGCCGATCGATTCCTCTTCGAGGCGAAGTCGAAGGGGCCGCAGGGGGTGCCGCGCCATGAAGCGCTCCTGACCGAGCGCGATTCGAGCGCCCATCTCGTCCTCGGGCAGAACCCCAGGCCGGCCCTCGAAGCGCTGCTTTTGGCAGCGGCAGGCGGTGGGACCCGGCTCGAAAACCACCCACCCACCCGAGACCTCGCGGCGAACCTCGTGCGTGAGGTCGCGATCGCGCTCTATGCCGACGCTGGACGGCTCGGGCTCCTCGGCCCGGAGGGGCCCAAGTCGCCGGCATTTCTCGCGCTCGGGCGCGACGGCCGGTCGGCTCGGCTCGATCTCGTGCTTTCGGACGCCGCGGCGCGCGCGCTCTTTGTCAGAATACGGGCGGATTGATGCAAGAAGACTGGCTCATCACCGGCTTTCCGGCGCTCCGCGCCCGCGCGCTCGTCAAGCACGTGCTCGCGACGCGCGAGGACGTGAAGCTCACGCTGCTCGTCGATCGGGAGCGGCGCTCCGCGGCGGAAGCCGTGCTCGCCGAGCTCGATCCCCTGGTCGCGCTGCGCGCCGAGCTCGTGCTGTGCGAAGTCGCGGCCATCGACTTCGGCCTCGCGGGGTCGACTTACGTCGAGCTCGCGAAGCGCACCACCCGCGTGCACCACCTCTATCAGACGCTCGAGCGCCACCTCGAACGCCGCGCTGCCACGCGCGTGAACGTGCACGGAGCGCGCGAGATCATCGAGTTTGCTCGCGTCGCGCCGAGGCTTTCGCGCATCGTGGTCTACTCGAGCAGCTTCGTGAGCGGCGACCGCACCGGCATCGTGCTCGAAGGCGAGCTCGAGGCGGGACAGGGGTTCCGGTCCGCGGCGGAAGAGACCGCCGCGCTCGCGGAGGCGATGCTGCGGAGAGCACCCGGACTGCCGCTGACCGTGATCCGCGCCGCGCAGGTGGTGGGTGACAGCGTGAGCGGCGAGACGGATCGGTTGGACGGGCCCTATCCGCTGATCGCGTTCGTGGTCGGGAGCGACGCGGAGGACGTGGCGCTTCCGCTGCCAGCTCGCGCCGACGCGAGGCTCGAGATGATCCCGGTCGATTTCCTGGTGAAAGCAGGCGTCTTGCTCGGTGAGAGCCCCGCCGCGCTCGGCGAGACGCTCCACCTCTCCATCAAAGATCCCGTGACCGCGCGCGTGCTCGTCGAGCGCGTGGCGGCGCTCTGCGACAAGGGCATCGTCATGGGGCTCGCCCCCGCGCCGATCGGAATGACGCTGATGCGGCACCAGAGCTCACGTGGTTTTGCTCCGCACCTCGCGGCTCTCCAGGATTGGATCACGACCCCCGTCCGTCACGACGACACTCGGGCGAACTCGTTGCTCGAAGCGGTCGGCCTCGAACGGCCGGATCTCGCGACCATCCTGCCCTGCATGATCGAGCACGTGCGCGCGCGGGTGCGCGCCGGGCGCCTCGACGCACCCGACGCCGAGGAGGCAGCGAGCGTTGTGGTTTGATCTCGAGCAGGCTCTGCGCACGGTAGCGGCCTTCGCCTCGCTCGGGCTCGTGATGACGTGCTCGAGCCGAGGCACCTGGCAGGAGCCACAAGCGCCGGCGAAGCCGGTGGCTGCGAAGTCGAGCAGCAGCGCACCGCCGCCGGTCGCGAGCGCGCCTGCGTCGAGTGAAGCGGTCGCCCCCGCGGAGCCTCCGGCGCACGCTCTCGTTGCCGAGCCGGAGTCGCTCTCTCTCGAACACTTCTACGCCGCGCTCGCCGCGCTCGAGAAGGGGCAGCGCGACGACCACGTGCGCATCCTCTGGCTCGGTGACTCGCACACCGCGGCCGACTACCTGAGCGATCGCTTGCGGCGCGCGCTGCAGCAGCGTTTCGGCTCTGGCGGACCGGGCTTCGTGCGCGTGGGGCTCGGGACCTACCGGCACACGGGGATCAAGGTCGCGCGCGACGGACCGTGGCGCATCGAGCCGAACCCTCCGCCGCGACGCTCCCGCCAGGACGACGGCGTCTTCGGGCTCGGCGGCCTGCGCGCCGTGGCCGAAGCTTCGGCACACGCGCACCTCGAGCTCACGGGCGGCGAGCGGCAGGGCGCGGTCCGCTTCGAGGTCCTCTATGACGTCGCTCCGCGCGCCTCGCTCGAGGTCAAGCTCGGTGAGAAGCGAGAGCTCGTCGGTGATCGTCAGGGCTCTCCGCCGATCCGTCGCTTCACCATCGAGGGTGACGGCGTAAATTCGCTCGATCTGACCGCGCAGGGCGGCACCGTGAAGGTGTGGGGCGTCGTGATCGAGCGCCCGAAGCCCGGCGTCGTGCTGGATACGGCGGGCATCGACGGCGCTCGCATCGCGACCGCGCTCGCCTGGGACAAGGACGCGTTCGTGCGCGAGGTGGCGGCGCGAAAGCCCGACCTCGGCGTGATCGCGTACGGCACGAACGAGGCCTTCGACGCGGGACGCGTGGACCAGTACCAAACCGAGCTCACCGAGCTCGTGGGGCGACTCCGCGCCGCGCGCCCGGGGCTCGACTGCGTGATCCTCGGGCCGCCCGACGCGGGCACCTCCGACGGAGGCTCGCCCGAGCGGCTCGGCGCGATCGAGATTGTCCAGCGTGAAGCGGCGCGAACGCTCGGGTGCGGCTTCTTCAGCCAGCGCGCGTTCATGGGCGGGGCGGGCAGCTACTGGCAGTGGCTGCGGGAGACGCCGCCGCTCGCGCGCCCCGATCGGCTTCATTTCTCGCCGAAGGGCTACGAGACACTGGGTGACGGCTTCGCGAACGCGGTGCTCGCCGCGTACGACGCGCGCAAGCGCTAGGAACGATGGGCGCGGGCGCGCCGTCGCTCCTCGGCGAGCTCGAGCGCGACCTCGCGGTAGCGCTGCCCGATCTCCTCGTCGCGCGGCGAGAGTCGCACGGCGACGGCCAGGTGACGCTCGGCCGCGGTGAGATCACGCTCGGCCTCGCGCTCGAAGGCCGCGGCCTCGACGAGCAGGCTCGCGAACTCTGGGCGCGGCCGCTCCGAAAGCTCGATGGCTTCGCGCATGCGGCCGTACGCGAGCGACGCTCCCGCCAGATCGCCGAGCTTCGCGCGCCAGCCGGCTTCCAGAGCTCTCGCCTCCACGTGGCGCTCGGAGGCCGCAGAGACTTGGCGCACGCGCGCGATCGCCTGCGGGAGATCGCGCGCCTCGTCGGCGAGCACGCGCGCGAGATCGAGCAGCGCGTCGGGGTCGGGGCGGCCGCGGCGCTCTCCGAGCGCGATGGCGCGCTCGAGCAAGACCAGCGCGCGCTCCTTTTTCCCGGCTTCGAGGAAGGCGCGCGCGAGCCCGGCCGTGGCCGCGGCGTCGTCCGGCAGGTAGCGGAGCGCGCGCTCGAAGAGCCGCCCCGCCTCGGTCACGTAGCCCTGCTCGAGCACGAGCCGCGCTGCGCGACGGCAGACTTCGTGTCGAGCCTTGGCGCCGAGGGCTGCGGCCTCGATGTGCTCTGCGTCAGCGATCGCGCCCTCGACGTCTCCGATGCGCAGCCGCGCGTCGAAGCGACCCCAGCGCGCGGGCGCGAGTCCCGGCGCGCGCGCGACCGCGGAGTCGAGCGCGGCGCGGCGTTCGACCGGGTCGGGATCGAGCGCTGCGAGCCGACAGAAGGCCAGGGAGGCGAGGGGAGCGAACGGCTCGTCACGCACCGCCTCGCGCACGGCTTCGCGCGCCGCCGCGGGATCGCCGGTCGCCGCGAGGAGCTCCGCGCCGACGACTCCGGCGCGGTGGGCCGGCAGTGATTCCACGAGCAATCCGAGCGCGGCTTCCGCTCGAGCTCCGACGCCCGCGTCGATCTCGGCGAGCAAGCGGATGATCTCGGGGTGCCGCGGAGCACGCTCGAGCGCGCTGACGTAGCCCTCTCGAGCCGCATCGATGCGCCCTTCGGCGAGCGCCTGATCGGCGTCTGCCACGAGGAAGGCGAGCTCGAGCTCACGAATGACCGCGGGGCTCGTTGCCGGCGGCGGGAAAGACGTATCGAGCTCTACCGAGAGTGAGTCGCGCTCGACCTCGAGCGCGCCGAAGCGCACTCCTCGCGCGCCCGGCACGCGCGCGCCCACCGCGGGCATCAAGCTTCGCCCGAGCACGAGACCTGCGCGCTCGATGGAGAGCAGGCGTCCCCGGCGCTCGCCGAGGCCTGGCAACGCGCTGTCGAGGAACCGGAGCGCCGCTCCGAGCGCCGGCCCAGCGAGCCCGACGCCGCGCGCGTGGCAAACGACGAGGCGAGCGTCTCCGCCGTCGGGCGCGAACAGCACGTCGAAAGCGAGCGCACGCTCGTCGGCGGACAACCCGACGCCGACGCCGCGCTCGAGGGGCCAGACCTGGACGCGGGCTCCGCTCGAACCCAGCACTCCTTCGGAGCGCGGTAGCAAGAACGCCGCGAGCGCGTCGAGGTCGAGCGTGAGCCTCGCGTGCTCGAGCTCGCCGCGTCGCTGCCGGAAGCGGGGCACCCCGCCGCTCAGGTCGACGGGGAACTTCAAGCCGGGCAGGCTGAGGCTCAGCGCCGTGACCGAAAGCGGCCCGATTTCGACGGTCTCGTAGAGCTCCAGCCCGAGCGTCCCGCGCGTGACGGTCAGGCGAAGCGGAACGCGCACGTCCGCCAGGAGCTCCTCGTTCGCGAGGGACTCGGCCGGTAGCTCGACCGGCGGGGGATCGGGGGAAGGGCTGAGCGAACTCAACGCCGTTCCCCGATCGTATCAGGCCCGACCCCGCCTCGGGCAACAAGCGCGGCCGCCGCCGAGCCTCAGCTGACGTCGCCCTTAGCGACCTTGTTCTTCAAGCGCTTCAATAGCTCCGGGAACCCGTCCTTCTTGATGATGCGACGGAACTGGCTCTTGTAGTTCCCGACCATGCTCGAGCCCTCGGTCACGATGTCCCGGACCCGCCACTTCCCGCCGACCTGGTGCATCAGGTAGTCGACCGAAATGGCTTCTTCGCGGACGTTCTTCCGGCTCTTGGCCTCCGTCCGGACCAGCGTGCCGTCCTTGCCGGGCTCCTCGCCCTTGAAGGTCACGTCGTAGTCGGCGGTCTTCTTCAGGTTCTTCCTGTAGGCCCCGCGGACGAGCTGCGTCAGAACCTTCTGGAATTCCGCTCGCTCTTCCGGAGTGCGTGCGTCCCACTCGTCGCCCAGCGACGCCTTGGCGAGCGCGTCGTAGTCGAGCACCTCGTCGAACATGGCCTCGAGCTTCTTGTCCTGGTTCTGCTTCACGAGGCTGGTGAGCTCGGCGTGCTTGTCCTTCATGAAGTCCTCGGCTTGCGCGGCGAGGGCCACCGACGGCACGGCGAGAGAAAGAGCGAGCACGAAGGGCATGATCAAGCGGCGGAACATCAGGGACTCCAATCTAGGGTTCGGAGCGTAATACGCAAGCCGAGTGCCAGACATTGCTCGTCCGGTCGCAAAATTGCTAAGTTGCTGATTTGACAAAGAAATCATGCGTTCCCAGGCACGAGGCGTCGCGCTCGGCTCTGCGAAAAGTGCAGCGCGAGCACCAGCGTTCACGCTGCTGTCGTCGCGGCGCGACACCTCGTTACTGCGTCACGAGATCGGTCCGTACCAACCCGAGCACCACGCGGAAAGTCGCCCCCCGATTGGCGTCGCTGTCGACCTCGATGCTGAAACCGTGCTCGTCGACGATGCGCTTCACGACGGCGAGGCCCATGCCCGTCCCGTGGGAGCGGGTCGTGAAGAAGGCATCGAACAATCGAGCCTGAGCGGCTGGATCGATGCCGACTCCATGATCGACGACGCTGAGCTCGGCGCGTCCGTCCTCGCGTTCCCGGAGCACCACGCGCACGACTTCGCCGGCCGAGCTCGCTTGTACGGCGTTCCGAACGAGGTTCCAGACGAGCTGGCGCATCATCCCGGAGTCGCCGAGCACACACAGCGACGGCGGGCCTTCGTAGCGCACGTCCACGTCGGAGACGGCGCGCCCGGAGCGCCCGGAGAGCTGAACCACCTCCCGCGCGGTCTCGGCGATGTCGATGGGGAGGATCTCCGCGCGGCGCGGGCGCGCGAGATCGGTCATGTCGCTGACCAGATCGTTCAAGCGCATCGCCTCGCGCTGGATGATCTCGCAAAGCTGCCGGTCTTCGTCGCTCAGGCCTCGCCCGCCCTTCAAGAGCTGCACGGAGCCGGCGATGGAGCCGAGAGGGTTTCTGATCTCGTGCGCCAGGCCGGCCGCGAGCTGACCGAGAACCGCCATGCGCTCGGCGCGCTGGGCGCGCAGGTTCGCTGCCTCGAGCGCGCCGCCGGTCCAGCGCAGCCGCTCCGCGAGCGTGCCGGCGAGCAACGTGACGAGCAGGAGCACGAAGAGGTTGGCGGCGACGTAGAAGCCGAACTCGCTCGTCGCGAGCCGGTAAAGCTCGATCGGCTGGTCCACCGGCGGCGGCAGCGCGCCGTGCTGCAGACTGAGGGCCATGGCGGCGTAGAGCACGGCGCCGCTCAGCGCCGCGAGCGCCGCGCCGCGAAACCCTGCGAGGGCCGCGCCCGCCACGCACGTGAGGCCGTAAAAAGAGGTCGCTCCGCTCGCAGCGCCCCCCGTGAGGTACGCGATGACCGTCCAGGTGAGCTGGTCCAGCACGAGCTGCGCGTAGGCGACGAACGGCAGGAACCTTCCTACGCGCAAGAGGATCGCGTAGCCGCCGGCGGCCGCGTACGAACCGGCGAGCATGAACGCCAGCACTTGCAGCGTGAAGGAGCCGACGGCGTCGGAGCCCTTCAAGTAGAGCAGCCACGTCAGCGCGAGCGCGGCCGTGAGCACCAGGAGCCGCGCGGCGGTGAGCCAGGCCAGGCGCCGCGGGAGCGCCGAGCCGTGAATCTCCGGGAGACCCAGCGAAAACTTCAATCGGCCTTGATGTTACCCGCGAGCGAGAAAATCGGCAGGTACATCGCGACCAGCACTACTCCCACCATGCTGCCGACTCCGACCATCAGGATGGGCTCGAGCGCGCTCGTCATGGCGGCGACGGCGACGTCCGTCTCTTCCTCGTAAAAGTCGGCAATCTTGTTCAACATCTGATCGAGCGCGCCGGTCTGCTCGCCGACCGCGATCATTTGCACGACCATGTCGGGGAAGATCTTGGTCGCCGCGAGCGGCTCGGCCATGTTCTTGCCTTCGCTGATCGCCTGCCGCACCTGCATGATCCCCGACTCGAGGATGACGTTGCCGGAGGTCTTGGCGCAGATCTCGAGCGCGTCCAGGATGGGCACGCCCGACTGGAGCAGCGTCCCGAGGGTGCGCGTGAAGCGCGCCACGGCGATCTTGCGCAGGACCGGCCCCATGATGGGCAGGTTCAGCATCAACCGGTGGAAGAACTCTTTGCCGCGCGGCTGACGGTAGATGTACGTCACGGCGAACGCGGCCGCGATGAGAGCCACGATGATCGCGGGCAAGAACGTGATGAAGGCTTTCGAGGTGTCCACCACCGCGCGGGTGATGAACGGTAGGTTCTCGCGGCCTCCGCCGAAGTCCTTGAACATGCCTTCGAACGCGGGGATGACGAAGGTCAGGAGCACCGTCATCACGCCGCCCGCGATCACGACGACGATGGACGGGTAGGTGAGGGCGCCGCGGACCTGGCGCATCAGCTTCTGGCGCTTCTCGAGGTAGACCGAGAGGCGCTGCATGATGCTGTCGAGGATGCCGCCCGTCTCGCCGGCGTGAACCAGGTTGACGAAGAGCTCGTCGAACACCTTGGGATGGCGTCGCAACGCTTCGCTGAAGGAGGTGCCCTGCTCGACCGACGATTTGACGTCTTTCAGCACCTTCGCGAAATGCTGGTTCGATTGCTGCCCGGCGAGGATTTCGAGGCACTGAACGAGCGGCAGCCCCGCGTCGATCATCGTGGCGAAGAGGCGCGTGAACGTGACGAGGTCCTTGACCGTCACGCCGCTGCCGAAGGAAATCTCCGAGAACTTCCGGCGCTTGGCGACCTTGACCGGGCTGAGCTGCTGCTGGCGAAGCTTCTGGTTGACGACCTCTTCGGTCTCCGCCTCCATCACGCCACGGCGGACTTCACCGCTGCGTGCTCGGGCTTCCCATGTAAACTCCGCCATCCTTGGTCGAGGCCTCGTGGTCGCAAAGCCGCGACCGTCGATCTAGGATACCGGGCCTTCGTCCTTCCCGTCAAAAACGCCACTTCATGATGTTTCGGTCAAGAAGATGAGAGAACCGGAGCTCGACGCGATCGCGCGCGCCGTCGTCGAGGCGGGGGTCTCCCGGGCAGCGGTCGTAGCGGCGTCGTTCCGTGTAGGGAATCGGTGGGTAACTCGGGTCGGGGCGGGATCGGCCAGAGGTCCGATGGATGATCACGCCATCTTCGATCTCGCGAGCGTCACGAAGCCCTACGTCGCCGTCACTCTCGCGCGAGTCGCGGCAAGTGGGCGGCTGTCGCTTCGAGATCGGCTCGACGAGCACCTGCCCGAGCTTGCGTCGACGCCCTCCGGATCGTTGCCGCTCGAACTTTTCCTCGCCCATCGGGCGGGCCTCGAAGCGCACCTTCCGCTCTTCGACGCTCTGCAGAAGCGTGAGCCGTTTTGCCGCGCCGTCGGCCTCGAGCGCGCGGCACGCGCCCGTCGGGACGAAGCCCGCGGCGACCCCGGTCCGGAGGGGTTTCCTCCCGTGTACAGCGATCTGGGCTACGTCCTGCTCGGGGCCGTGCTCGAACGGGCCTGCGACCTTCCACTCGACGAATTGGTGAAGGCGGAGGTCTCTGATCCGCTCTCACTGGACGTTGGCAGCGCCCGCTCCTGGCTTTCGCGCGACGCGTGCTTTGCCGAGCGCGTCGTCCCGAGCGAGCTCGTCCCTTGGCGCGGCGGCCTGTTGCGCGGAGTGGTTCACGACGAGAACGCCTGGGCGATCGCAGGGCACGGTTTGGCTGGCCAGGCGGGCCTTTTCGGGACGGCCGAGGCGGTGGCCGGGCTCGGCATCGCGGTGCTCGACTCGCTCGGGGGACGCCGGGTAGACTGGTTGGCGCCGGTAGCGGTAACCCCTCTCGTCCGTGAACGGGCCGGGGGCAGCCTGCGAGCCGGCTTCGACGGAAAATCCGTCGGTGCATCGTCAGCTGGTCGAATCTCGAGCCCAAGGACCTTCGGTCACCTGGGCTTCACTGGAACGAGTCTTTGGTGCGACCCCGAGGCCAACACCGTCACGGTCCTTCTGACGAATCGCGTGTGTCCCACTCGAGAAAATCAACGCATCCGGGAAGCCCGCCCGAGAACGCACGACGCGCTCTTCGAGTTCGCCGCGCGCGCGGGGCTGGTATCCCTCGAATAGCCATGACAAATTGCCGATTGAGCCGCGCGCCGACGCTCGCTCTGTCAGGGTTCAACGGCGCTGCCGGTCGAGCACTCTCATGTGGAAGCTGACGATTGAGGACGACCAGGCCAGTAAGACCGTCGTCCACCTCGTCCGGGACGAGTACACGATTGGTCGGGCCGAGGACAACGCGATCCGGCTGACGGAGAGGAACATCTCGCGCCACCACGCGCGGGTCCAGAAGGACAGCTCCGGCACCTGGCACCTTTACGACGTCGAAAGCTATAACGGCTGTTACGTCAACGGGCAGCGCGTCGGGGGCGGGCTCCCGCTCGGTCATGGGGACCTCGTTCAGTTCGGGGATTACCGGCTGGTCGTCGAGGACGAGGCCTCCGAGCAGGGGCGAAGCGACCGCGTTCAGACGGTCCCCGGCTTGCCCCGGCTCAACGTCTCGACGCAAACCGACAGGCTGATCGAGCTGGTCGGTCCCGAGCCGGGGTCCGAGTTCGCCCTCAGTCAGCGTCGCATGATCATCGGGCGCGGTGAGGAGTGCGATATCTCCATCAATCACCCCTCGGTGAGCCGGGTGCACGCCGAGATCATCCCTTTCGGGGACGGCCGCTACGAAGTGCGGGATCTGCAGAGCGCGAACGGCATCCGCGTCAACGCGGTCGAGCTCCCGCAGTCGCTCCTCGACGCTCGCGACGTGCTCGAGCTCGGTGACGTGCTCTTGAAGTACATCCCGGCGGGGGAGCTCTACATCCCCGGCGCGGACGATACGCAGGCACGCGCGGCACTCACGGCCACCCCCCGCGGCCTGTCCGCGTGGCCGGCCGCCGCGAAGGTTGCCGTGGGAGGGGTGGTGGTCGCCCTAGCCCTGGCCCTCGTCCTCGCCCTCCGCGGTGGAAGCTCTCAGACCGAGCTCGCGACTGTGGAGAATACCGGGAGCGAGCGTGCGGCCAAGCTGCTCGCCGAGGCGCGGAGCTTGCTGGCGAGTGGAGACACCGAAGCCGCCATCGCCAAGGCGAACGCGATCCCCCAGGAAAGTAACCTGCGTGACTCACCCGAGTTCCGGGCGATCCATGGCGCCTGGGCGGACTCGGTGTTCGAGCAAGCGAGCAAGGCGTCCGACATCGCGCAGAAGCGGGCGCTGCTCGACCAGATCGCCCGTGCCACGAGCGTGGACTCGACGCGCCGCAAGCGCGCGGCGAACGAGCTCGAGGGTTTGGCGAGCGAAGCCGTAGATGTCTCGGCGCTCCCGAGCGATCAGCCGGAAGCCGTTGCGGTCGTGGCGCGGCCGCAGGTCGAGGCGGCTCCGCGAACCCACAACAGCTACGCCCCCTCCGCGCCGGCTCCCGCCCCTCTCGCGAGCGAACCGCCGCAGGTCAAGTCGGCGCAGTCGACCTCGTCGATCGTGCGCAAGAACCCGTTCGACACGAGCGGCGCGAGCGACTCCGCCCCGCCTCCCGCGAGCACGGGCGCATCCGACGTGGGAACGGAGCGCGGCAAGCTCGTTCAGGCCAAGAACCAGCTCAAGAACAAGGCCGCGAGCGGGCAGGCTACCGAGCGCGATCTCAAGATGCTGAAGGCCCTCTGCCGCCAGCTCGGCGACGCCTCCTGCAGCTGATTCGGCGGGGGAGCTTGGCGAGCGAAGCGCCCGAGCGCGAGAGCGTCGAGCCGGAGGGCCTCCATATCGAGGCTCCGCCGGTGGAGCGTCCCTGGACGGTGCTGCTTTCGAGGCCGGTCCAGGCCGTTGGTTTGCTGCTCGGTGTCGCGCTCCTGCTCGAGGTCGTCCCTGGAGCCGAGCGCTTCAGGTTGCTCTCGGCGCGACCCGAGGCGAGCGAAGCGCCGCCGGCCGCTCCACTCGCTTCGGCTCCGAGCGAAGTCGGGGAGGCGGAGCTCGAGAACGAGACCGCGACGGGGCGAGGCTCGAACGCGGACGCACCTCGCGCTCACGGTCCCATCGCGGCCAAGCGCGAAGAGCCTCTCGAGGTACCTCAGCTCGACAAAGAACCGCCGGTGCCGCTCGTCGACCCTTCGGGCCGCGGGCTCGCAGGCTTCTACCGGGCGCTCGAGCGTGTTCAGCGCAAGGAGCCCGGCGCGAAGGCGAGGGTCGCGTGGTTCGGCGATTCGATCATCGTGAGCGACTTCGTGAGCAGCATCCTGCGCCGAAAGCTCCAGCAAGAGTTCGGCGACGCCGGGCACGGCTACATGCTGATCGCGAACGCGTGGCCCGCCTACTTCCACATGGACGTGACGCGCTACGCGACGAGCGGCTGGAAGGTGAGCCGCATCGTGGGCCCGCTCGCGAGCGACGGCTGGTACGGCCTGGGCGGCGTTTCGTTCAAGGCAGACGCTCATGCGCTCGCGCGCTGGGGCACCGCGCCCGAGGGTGATTTCGGCCGCAACGTCTCTCGCTTCGAGCTCGCCTACGTCGAGCAGCCCGGCGGCGGGCGCGTCCAGATTCGCCTCGACAAGAAGGATCTCGAGGTGCTCGACACGAGCGGTCCCGAGAAGCGCGTGCGCTACCACGAGCTCGAGGCGCCCGACGGCCCGCACGAGCTCGAGATCCAGACGCTCTCGGGGCAGAGTCGACTGTTCGGTGTGGTGATGGAGCGCGACGTGCCGGGAGTCGTGCTCGACGCGCTCGGCGTGCAGGGCGCGCGCATCCGCTTCCTCGATCAGCAAGACGACGCGCACTGGGCCGAGCAGCTCGCCTGGCGCAAGCCGGATCTCATCGCTTACCAGTTCGGGGCGAACGAGAGCGGCGACGGCC
This sequence comes from Pseudomonadota bacterium, assembly GCA_023419055.1. Next base: position 12,896 of record JAEZYO010000408.1, read on the forward strand.
TGCTCTATCCCATGGTCGACTACCACCGCACGATGAAGGACGTGGTCGCCCAGGGACGAAAGGTGCTGCCGGAAGCGGGCTGCCTGATCGTCGGCGCGATGGATCGCGCGCAGAAGAAGGGCGAGAACGTCGTCAGCATGGGCATCATCCCGCTCCTCATCGCCGAACAGAAGAAGGTCGCCGAAGAGCTCGGCTGCGCCTTCTTCGACACGTTCAAGGCCATGGGCGGCACCGGCTCCATGCCCATTTGGGTGCGGCGCGGGCTAGGGCAAGCCGACATGACGCACCCTACGGGGGCAGGCTCGGACGTCATCGGCACCTGGCTGTTCCGCGCGCTGATGAAGGGATACGCCGAGTACCGGCGCAGCCCGCCGCCCGCGAGCACGCGTTGAGCGACTTCAGCCGAAGTCGTCGCGCAAGCTCGCCAGCGTGGCGGGCGCGAGCTCGGCGACGGCGCGATACGCCGGGTGGTCGACCCCGAGCTCGAGCGGCGCCGAGCCGGCGACGAGCGCGGTCACCGCCGCCTCGCTCAGCGGAAACTTCACGTAGTGGACCGCCATGGTCTGCGCGTCGTCGCTCCCGCGCCGATCGGGCACGTTCGAGAAGCGTTCGCCCCCTACCTCGACGAAGAACTTGTCCTCGACTCCGACGAGCGCGCGGAGCTGTCGCTCGCGCTCGCTCGGATCGGGGTACTCGATGAAGATCGTCGCCGAGAGCTCACGGTCTCCCGGGACGAGCTCGTTGTAAGTCTCGAGCTCGTGCAAGATCGCCTTCTCGGCGGTGATGCGCTCGGTCCGGAGCATTTCCTGGATCTGGAACAGCACCGTGTCGTGGTTCTCGAAGAGGGCGGTCATGTTCGGCCCGAGCGCCACGTAGCGCGACTTCTTCAAAGCCAGAATCCGCGCCCGGAACGGTTCGCGGATCTGTTCGTAGGCGCCGAGGTCGAGCAGCTCGGAGCGAGTGACGGGTTTCATCCTGCCTCCTCATCGTAGGCTTCGGCCAAGAGCTCAATCGGGTGCTTGGCGGTGAGCCCATTCTGCTTCTTGATACGGAGCGCGGCGAGACTGCAGTCCGTGACCGCGGTGATCGTGCCTTCGTCGTCGCGTTCGTCGTCGATCGCGCGAGCGAGCTTGGCGGCGTAACGGTCGCCCTCGTCGTAGAAGCGCGCCTTCATGCCCCAGGTGCCGGCCACGGCGGAGCAGCGCTCGATGATGCGCACGTCGGTGTCGGGGAGCTGCGAGAGCACGCGCGCGCCGGGGACCGCGATCTTCTGCGCGCGGAGGTGACAGGCGGCGTGATACGCGACCCTGCCGTAACCACGCGAGAAACCTTTGTTGAGCTTCTTCTGCTTGCGGAGCCCGTCGATGAACTCCATCAAGTCGAGCGTCGATTTCGCGACCTTGGCGGCCTCTTCGGTCACGAGGTACGCGGGCCACTCCTTCTTCATGGTGTAGCCGCAGGTCGGCCCCGGCACGACGATCGGCAGCCCTCGCTCGGCGTACGGGACGAGCAGCTCGACGTTGTGCTGCATCTTCTTCTTGGCCGCGTCGAGATCGCCGCCGTCGAGGTTCGGCATGCCGCAGCAGGTGAGCCCCGCCGGAAGCGAGACCTTGAAGCCGTTCTTCTCGAGGACGCGCACCGCCGCTTCGGGGACGCTCGGGAAGTTGAATTCACCGTAGCAGGTCGGGAACAGCACGACCTCGCCGGCGCTGCCGGCCTCGGGCGCCGGTGAGTGATCGTCGAACCAGCTCGTGAAGGTTTCGCTCGCGAGCGGGGGCAGCGGAAACTCCGCGCTGATGCCCGTCACCTTCTCGGCCACCTTGCGCACCAACCGGTTCGCGTTGACGAGGTTCGAGAGCTTCGCGCCGGGGCCGCTGCCGAGCGCTCCGACGAGCTGCGGCTCGCCGAGCACCCGATCGACGATCGGAATGCCGTCACGCCGAGCGCGGTTCGCTTTTTCGCGCGCCATCAGGCGCGGGAAGTCGAGCGCCTCGTACGCGCCCTCGTCCGGAGTGTACGGACATTTGATGTAGCAGAGCTTGCACTGCCAGCAGTGATCGCTCACCTCGTGGATGGTCGTAGCGTCGATCGTCTCGGCGCCGTGCGCGCCCGAGTCGATGGCGCGGTCGACCGCGCCGAACAGGATCGGGAAGGAGCCGCAATAGGTCACGCACATGCGGCAGTCGTGGCAGATCTCGAAGGTACGACGGAGCTCTTGCTCGAGATCGCGCGCGTCGAAATAGCGCGGCTCGTTGGGGTCGTACGCCGGAGGACGCTCCGGGGCGCGCGCGGGCAGCTTTCCCATGGTCAACCACGAGCGGAGCGAGCCGCGAGCGCGAACGCTCGAGACTCGCTCTCGCCGCCGTGAATCAGCCGAGTTCCTTGAGCGCCTTCTCGAAACGGCCCGCGTGGCTCTTTTCTGCCTTCGCGAGCGTCTCGAACCACTCCGCCACCTCGGTGAAGCCCTCTTCGCGGGCGGTCTTGGCGAACCCCGGGTACATGGTCTGGTACTCGTGCGTCTCGCCGTGGACGGCGCTCGCGAGGTTCTTCTCCGTGTTGCCGATGGGCTTGCCGGTGGCGGGGTCACCCACCTGCTTCAAGAAGTCCAGGTGTCCGTGGGCGTGCCCCGTCTCGCCGTCGGCGGTGTCCTTGAAGAGGCCCGCGACGTCCGGGTAACCCTCGACGTCCGCCACTTTCGCGAAATAGAGGTAGCGGCGATTCGCCTGCGATTCACCGGCGAACGCTGCCTTCAGGTTTTCGTGCGTCTTCGTTCCTTCGAGCTTGGCCATGGTGCTCCCTTGACGCCGTTAGGGCGCCTGATGCTGGTCCGGGTAAATTAGAGCGATGGCGGACCAGGTCAACCCACAAGAGCGAGCCTGGTTCGACTCTGAGGTTTCGACTCTGTCTGCCGGCGCGGCGTCATCAGTGCCGCGACGGGATCAACGGCCTTTAACCTTGCTGCCGGCCGGGCCGACTGCGTCAGGGCTCTCGGAGCCACTCAAGAGCACGGCCAGGTCCTTGGCGTTCACGATCGCGTAGTTCCGGACGCAGTTGTTGAAGACGGCGTGCACGCTCTCGGCTTCGGCGGCGAGGCTCTCGACGCGCCCGACCCATGGCGCGAGCTCCCGAGGGTGATAGAGGTAGTCGAAGCGCTCGAGCACGCTCACGCCGCGCCGGTTCCACGCCGCCGCGTTCTGCCCGTGGAAGCGCACGACGGCGAGCTTTGGGCTCGTCACCTGGACGATCGGCGGCAGCCCGCCGACGCGCCCCTCGGGCTCGTCCACGCCCACGTACGTGAGATCGTGCCGCCGCAGGAGATCGAACACGCGCTCGCGGCGCTCCGGCAAGACCCAGCTCGGGTGACGGAACTCGACCGCGAACGGGACCTCGGGGAAGCGCTCCGCGAGGACCTCGAGCGCGCGTGAGTTGTTCTGGTTCGCGACGAACCAGGGCGGGAACTGCAAGAACACCGCGCCGAGCTTTCCGCTTTCGAGCAAGGGTTCTAGCGAGCCGAAGAAGCGCAGCTCGATTTCGGTGCGGATTTCGAGTGGCAGCTTGTCGGGGTACACCCGCGCGCCGAAGCCCTGGTCCTCGAGCGCCTGCCGCAAGTCCGCGGGCAGCCTGCGCACGTCGATCGGGTGCTGGGTGAGCACGGGGTGCGACTTTACGTCGAAGAGGAAGCCGTCCGGCGTCCAGTCGACCCAGCGTTCGACCGTATCCCGCGCAATCAGCGCGTAGAAAGTGGCGTCCACTTCGACGAGCGAGAAGTGCTCGGCGTAGTGTTTGAGCCGGGCTTCCGGCGTGGTCACGCCTTTCGGGTAAAAGAGCTTCGACTTGACCACGCTGGGATAGTTCCAGCCCGCGGTGGCGAGGAGCACGTTTTCGTGGCGCGCGGGGAGGCGCGCGCGCTCCGCGAGGGCGCTGGCTTCGGCGTAGAGCTCTGGATCGGGCGGAGGCGGGTCTTTCGCCTGCGCTTTCGTCATCGCTCTGCCGCGACGAGCGCCTCTTCGAGCTCTTCTGCCGTCATCACACCGGAGCGACGTGAACGCAGGCGTCCAGAACGGTCGAGCACGAACAAGGTTGGCACGCGATCGACCACTCCGAAAGGCCCCTCGGGGTCCGAGCCCGCTGCGTCACCCATCGCGACCGGGTAACGCAGATCGAGCTGCTGCTGGAAGACGTCGACGAGCAGCGCGTGGTTCGGCGCTTCGAGAGCGACCGCGCCCGCGTTGATGCGCGGCACGTGGTCTCGCAGGACGTCGTTCAGGCGCCGAGCCATGATCTGCGACGCGACATCGAACGACGTCACGAACAAGATGGCGGTCACGCGGCCGCGAGTCGAGGCGCTCGAAAAAATTTCGCCGCGAGTCGTCCCGAACTCGAAGACGACCGGAGAGGAAAGCGGCGCGGACGCCCCGGTGCCCTTCGCAGGGGTGCCGGATGCGCAACCCGCGAGGGCGACGCAGGTCAACGAAAGGATGAGCGTTTTCGATTTCACGGCGCCGCAGGCGGGGTCGAGCCGCCGACGGTCGGGCCGAACAGATCGGCAAAAACCCGCAGCGCTTCCGGGATCTCGCGCCCGCTGCGGCGCTGCGCGAGCACCGCGAGCGCCAAGTCGTCGATGACGGGCTTCATCGGGACGCTCTCGAGCATGACGCCGTCGATGGCGTCACCGTGCTGTGGGGCGCGCCGCCGGTCCACGATCGGATCGTGCCGTACCCAAAAAAAGCCAGCCTCACTCAAGAAGCGGCAAGCGAGCACCTGCGCGAAGTCGAGGTAGAGCGGAGTGATGAGCGCCGCGATGCGGGTCCCGTCGGGAGCCTGGCCGCAGAGTGCTCGAGCCGCGCAACGCGGAGTGAAGCTTTCGTCCGCGGGCCCGAGCGCCGCCGTCATGCGCTCGCGCCGCGCGGCGTCCGACTCGACGGCGAGCAGGGGAGCGTAGAGCGCGATCTTGGGAACGGCGAGACGCTGAGCGTCCTGCTCGAGCGCGGAGAGCCACGTGTCGCGGCCGGTGCCGTCGAGCTCGCGGTAAGCGATGGCGGCGGACAGCGCGGCCTCGGCGTCGGTCGCGAGCGCACCGAGCCACTCGCACCACGCGTCGACGAGGCGCCCCTCGGCGCGGCGCGCTGCGAGATCTCCGACGGGGGACGTCGGGGGCAGCTCCGGAGCCGCGACCTCCGTGGCGCGATTCATCGTCTCCCGCATGGCGCGTGACCTTAGAGTAACGAGCACCGGTTCGCAATGGCGACGAGCGAGTGACGCGAGCGCATCACGAGGCCTCGTGCAACGAGTGTGACTCGGGGTCTCTAGCCCCTGGCCTCGGCACCACTCGGCACGGTTTCGAGCACGGCGCCGAGGTCGCGCACCAGGTCGTGCAAGAGCTCGTCGAGCTCTGCCTCGCGGGTGTGCGGCGCCGCGATCAAGAGATCGCCGCCGCGCTCGGCGAACATCGCGCAGAGCCCTTCGCTCGCCTCGAAGATCCCCTTCACGAACACGACGTCGCGCTCGCGAACGATCAACTTGCGCGTGACGAGATCAGGGTCGAGAAGAGGTGAGACGCTCAATGGTAAGAACGCTACGGCACGCGGGTTCGCGGGGCCGAGGCGAGCGCATCCTTAGCACGTTCCACGTCGCTCGGAACTGTCTCGGAAACATTGCAGTAACGGCGTGCTGCGCTATCCACATGATGCCCCCAAGGCCGCGAAGTGCTGGTTCGACCCGCGTAGCGTGGCCGTCTCGAATGCCCTATGGTCGAAGGAACCGGCGATCCAAAGATGAGCTTCGCACCTGACGAACCGCCCGAGCCAGCCCAGCTGCCTCCGCTAGACCGCGACTCGAGTGACGCCGACGAGCTCGCTGACGAAGAGCTCGGTGAGCTTCTGCCTCCTCTCGACTCGTACACGGGCGCAGAGGAGGACGAGGTCGATATCGACACGGAAGTGGAGATCGCGCGCCTCCCGGAGGGGCCGGACGACGACGCCGAGATCGAGATGGCGTTCGACCCGGTCGAGCTCTTGCAGCTGGATCCCGATCAGAGCGACTCGGATGAGGCGCTCGGCCTCGACGAGTTCGACGGTTCGACGGAGCTCGACGGCGGCGCCTCGGAGAACGCCGGCGCGGACGAGCCCGACGCGGGCGGCGACTTCGGAGAGCTCGTCGCCGAGGGCGAGCTGCCCGAGCTCGACGCCGACGAGCCCTCGATAGACGACGAGGAACGCTGGGGCACGCTCGGCATCGTGAGCAACGAAGCCGAGCTCTCGGAGGCGCCGGAGCGTTGGCCCAGCCGGCTCGCCCTGGGTGCTCCGGAGCGCTGCTTCGCGCTCGCGGTTTCCGACGGCGAGTGCGCGGCGGCGAGCGCCGATTTGCTGTGGCTCGACCAAGCGGGCGCGACCCCGGTGCGGACCGCCGTCGACGGCACTCGCGTCTCGAGCCTGGCGCTCGTAGGTCGCGAGCCGAAGATCGCGCTCTGCGTGACCGGCATCGGGCGCTTGTTCAGGCGCGCGCGGACCGACAGCAGCGCCGAGCGCATCGACGATTGGCGACGCGCCGCGGAGCTCGCCGGGTCGGGCCCCGAAGGCATCGAGCTCTGTCAGCTCGGATCGGACGCGCCGCACAGCGTCGTCGCGCGCCTGTCTTCGGGCGCGCTCCTTCGCAGCGACGATACTGGCGTGACGTGGGTTCCCATTGAGACGGACCTCGTGTCGTTCGTCATCAGCCAGACCGGTGCGCCGCTGGCTGCGCTGTCGAAGGGAGGCGAGCGCTTGAGCCTGTCCGTCGACGGCGGGCGCAGCTTCAAGCACGTCGAGCTCGGGCAGCCTGCCGTCTCCGTCGCGGGCGGTGAAGCGCCGCTGCTCGCCGCTCGAGGCTCGGTCATCGCGATCGCCGACGCCGAGCGCGGGCTCGTGGTGTCGAGCGACAGCGGAAAGACCTTTCGCGTGGT
>JAEZYO010001009.1 GCA_023419055.1 Pseudomonadota bacterium
GTCAAGGCGATCGCGTGTGCGTCGACGGGCGACACCAGCGCGTCGCTCGCCGCTTACGGCGCGGCCGCCGGCTTACCGGTGGTGGTGCTGCTCCCCAAGGGCAAGATCTCGACCGCGCAGCTCGTGCAGCCGCTCGCTCACGGCGCGCTCGTCCTCGGGCTCGATACCGACTTCGACGGCTGCATGGCCATCGTGCAAGAGCTCGCCGCCGAGGGCGTGGTCTACCTCGCCAACTCCATGAACCCGTTGCGGATCGAGGGGCAGAAGACGGTGGCGATGGAGATCGTGCAGCAGTTCGACTGGGAGGTCCCCGACTGGGTGATCCTGCCGAGCGGCAACCTGGGCAACGCGTCCGCGCTCTACGCGGGTTTCAAGATGATGCGGGACCTCGGCGTCATCGCTCGCTATCCCCGCCTCGTGGTCGCACAGGCGGAGAACGCGAACCCGCTCTACCGCGCCTGGTCCGCGGGCAAGCGTGAGGTCGCTCCTATCCAGGCCAAGCCGACGCTCGCCACCGCGATCCAGATCGGAAACCCGGTGAGCGCCCCGCGCGCGATCCAGGCGCTCGAAGCGATGAACGGCATCGTCGAGCAGGCGAGCGAGGAGGAGCTCTGCGAGGCGGCGGCTCGGGCGGATCGCACCGGGATGTACACCTGCCCGCACACGGCGGTCGGTCTCGCCGTGCTCGAGAAGTTGGTCGGCCGCGGCGTGATCAAGAAAGATGATCGCGTCGTCTGCGTCTCGACCGCGGCGGGCCTCAAGTTCACCGAGTTCAAGGTGCGCTACCACGAGAGCAGCATCGAGGGGGTCTCGAACAAGCTGGCGAATCCCGCGGTGTTCTTGCCGCCCGACTACGGCAAGGTGGTCGACGCCATCGGTCGGCGCTTCTCCTGAGTCGGGGTGGGAACCCGAGGCGAGCCAAGCGCTCGCCTCGGACTCACCGGGCGGATCAGAAGCTCAGGCGCGCCGCTGCACCGCCACCCTTGGGTGATACGTAGGGCGCGACCGCCATCGACGGCTTCTTCGGCGGCAAGGCCTTGCCGGTCTGGGCCGGCGCCTCGTCCCCGCTCGTGAGGAGCACGATGCCCGTCACGCCGAGCGTGATGGCCACGCCGAACAGCATGTCGGCGAAGAGCGCGTTGCGCTCCGCGTCGTCCGCGGAGTCGGCCGTCGGGTTGTCGTCGAAATCACTCTTGGCGTCGAGCGCCTTGATCCCGAAGTAGGTACCCACGCCCGCGCCCACCGCGGCGATGCCGAGCGTCACGTAGGCGGGGACCATGCTGCGCTTCTCCACCGGAGCGGGCACCGGAGGGGGCGGAGGAGGCGGCGGGGGAGGCGGCGGCGCGGGCTCTTCCAGCGGCACCGCGGTGAGGGCGAGCTGCTGCTGCGTGCTCTCGCCTCCCTTGACGTCGATCTCGACCTCCTTCGGCTCGTAGCCGTTGGCCGTCAGGGTCAGCTTGTGGACGCCGGGCGGAAGCTTCAGTGTCATCGGCGTTTCGCCAGGCTGCGCGGTCCCGTCGACGGAGACGGCGGCAGGCGGGGTCGACTCGATCGTGACCTCTCCCACGAGCTTGGCCTTGAGCTCGCCGATGCGCTTCTTGGCGTCGTCGAGCTTGTCGGCAGCGGCGGAGCCGGGGTTCGCGAGGAACTCCTCGTAGGTGGCGATCGCCTCTTCGATTTTGTTCTGGGCGTCGAGGCTCTTCGCCTGCCAGTACACGGCCTGTGACGAAGGGATGATCTCGTTGGCCTTCTTGAAGTTCTCGTACGCGCCGGTGAAGTCGCCGGCCTGGTACGCCTTCTCGCCGTCACCGTAAGCCTTGCGCGCCGCGTCCTTCTCCTTCTTGGTCGGAGGCTTCGCCGGCTTGGGCGCTTCGGCGGGCTTCGCGGCTTCAGCCGGTTTGGCCTCCGGTGCGGCCCCGGGCTTGGGAGCCGAAGGCGCTGCCGGAGCGGCGCTCTCGGCGGGCTTGGGTGCTGCCGAAGGCGCTTGGGCCTGCGCGAGCGGAACGAACGATTGCAGGCTGAGAGCACCGGCCATCGCGGCTGCGACGATTCGGCCAAGGGCTCCGCTGGTGGGAGAATGACGCATACTGAAGACCTCCCTCGCCTTCGTGAAGGCGAGCCCCAATACGCTAATCTGCGACGGATGCCGGGGACAAGCCCCGGTTTTGTCTATATTGTCCTGGGTTTGCGCGGCCGCCCTCCGGCCCCTGTTTTTGACCTAGGTTCGTCATGCCTCCGCCCCAGAGTCTTCACGATGGAGCAGCCCAGCCGGGCGCTGATTCGGGGGTGTCCGGACACGCGGCGGCGCCCGTCGCTCGTCGGACGCTCCCCCCGCCGGAGTGGCTCGGCCACGAAGGGGCGCGCTCGGCGGGGTCGGTCGCGCTCGAACGCTTCGAGCTCGATCAGCCCATCGGGCGGCGGAGCGGACCGAAGGCGGAGACCGCCGCGCTTCGCGCGCGCCTGCTCGTCGCAACCCAGGCGGGTGACGATGCTGGCGAGCGCTCCGCGGCGATGGCCCTCGCGCGCGCCCTCGCGACGCGCGGTACGGAGCTCGAGCTCGCGACCAAGCTCGCGCGGCGCGCGCTCTTGCTCGGAGACGACGCGTCGCTGCGCGAGGAGCTCGCCGGTTGGTTCGCGACGATGGGAGAGTCGGCGCTCGCGGCGGCGACCCTGCAGCCCATGGCCGCGGGCCTGCGCGGCCGTGAGCGCGGCACGTTGCTGGTGCGCGAGGCGGTGCTGCTCGCGCGCGCCGGCGAAGCGCGCGCCGCGCTCGAGGCCCTCGAGGAGAGCATGGCGGCTCACCCGGAGGATCCGGTGGGACCCGAGCTGCTCGCGTCGCTCGCGGCGTGGTCTCCGGAGACCGTCAGCCGCGAGCAGGCAGCGGAGGCGTTCGTCTTCGCGAGCGAGCGCCGAGAGGCGCTCGGAGATCGCGCCGCCTCTTTCGAGAACCTGATCCGCGCGTTCGAGGCTGCTCCCGGCTACGCCGCGGCGCTCGAGAAGCTGCTCCAGGCGCTGCAGGATCGCGGCCGCCACGGCGCTGCGGACGAGGCCATGCGCGAGCACGGTAAGGCGCTCGGTCCGGCCGGGCGCAGCGTGCACCTGAAGCGCCTGCGAACGGCGCTGAAGCAAGGCGACGTCCCGCGCGCGCTCGGCGCGGCGCTCGACGCGCGCCTCGACGGCGATCCGGACATTCGAGGGGTGCTCGCCGCCATCGATCCGCTCGAGGGCAGCGACAACAGCGAGCTCGGTGGGCTAGACGGCTTGCTCGAACGCGCCGGGCTCTTCGACCTGCTCGCCGCGCGCGCGGAGGTCGCGTGCGACTTCCTCTCCGGACGCGAGCGCGGGCGCGCCCGCGTCGCGCTCGGCAAGCTCTACGCGACCAAGCTCGCGAGGCCGGACCGCGCGCTCGACGCCTGGATCGACGCGGTCGTGAGCGACCCCGAGAACGAGGAGGCGAAGGACTGCCTGCGGCGTTACGGCGCGGCGACGCGCGATCACGCGCCCTTCGTCGAGGCCATGCTGCGCGTCATCCTCGGAGAGCGCGCGTCTCGCGCGGGGGTGGACTCCGAGCGCGTCAAGGTAGACTTCGCCACGGAGCTCGCCGAGCTTTCGACGTCGCGACTCGGGGCACCCGCGCTCGCGCTCTGGGCGCGGCGGCGGGCCGGGCTCGACACGAGCGAGCTCGCGAGCGCCATCGAGGAAGAGGAGCAGCTCCTCGCGCAGACGCGCGCCGAGCTCGGCGCGGCGAGCGGCGAGCGGCGGCTCGAGCTTCTCAGCCAGCTCTCGAAGCTCCTGTCGCTTCGGCCCGACTCGGCCGCCGAGTACGCGGAGGTGCTCGAGGAGCTCTGCGTCGCGCTCCCCGATGACCGAGCTTCTCAGCTCGCGCTCGAGCGTCTGTTCGTGCGCGAGGGCAGGGTGGAAGCGCTGGAGGCGTTCCTCTCGCGCGTCCTCGCTCGGATGGGTAACGCGCTCGAGCGCGGGCGAGCTCGCTGGCACCTCGCGACGCTCAAGCGCCGGCGCGAGGACCTGCCGGGCGCGCTCTCCGAGCTCTTGCCGCTCTTGGACGAGCCGGGGGCTCACGGCGCTGCCTGGAGCGCGGCGCTGCTGCTCGCCGCCGAGCTCGGCGCCGACGAGCCGCGCGCGCGCGCCCTGCTTCGGCTCGCGAGCTCGCTCCCTCCCGCCCTGCGAGCGACGCTGACGGCCGTTGCCGCCGAGTGGTTGCTCGCCGCAGGCGACGTCGAGCGAGCTCGCATCGCGGCCGAGCAGGCCTGTCA
>JAEZYO010001010.1 GCA_023419055.1 Pseudomonadota bacterium
CGTCCGTGCGCTCGCTCGCCCGTGCGCTCGCGCCGCCGACGCGTCGCCGAGACCCCGCTTCCACGAGCTCGCCTCGGCGTTCGCGATCGCGCAACGTCGAGCTTGAAAGAGCCGTTGCTCTCGAGTCTCGCTTTGGGTGCCGCGGCTCGTGGTGGCGCTCGTCACTCGAGGTGTGAGCGAAAGGCGAGAGGGGGCTCGCGAATGACGCGCGTTGACGCGACGAGTCGCGCGCGCAATCGGGCGCGCCACCGCCGCCCGCATGCATCGGCGGTTTGACCAGTCCGTGCCCAATACTGCGCGATTCGGCGTAAATCCTGTTCACCAACCTCGAGGTCGTCGCCGTTGGCTGGAAGTAAACGCTGCCAGAGAAATTTGGTTCGAACCCGAGGAGCGCGCGCGGCGAAAAATCTGGAACCGATTCCGCAACTCGGAGGTCCCCGAGGCTTTTCTGTCAGGTCAATTCATGCTTTATTTGCCGGCAGATCATGCCGCGCTATCTTGCTTGTTTCCTTTTGGGTCTAGGCATCGTTTCGGCGTGCAGTAGCCCGAAACAGGTCGATCGCATCCAGGGCGGTTCGGGTGGCAGCGGCAACGCGACCGGCTCCGGCGGAACCAGCGTCGTCAACGTCGACGGTGGCGGAATCGTGTGCGACCCGTTCGCTCCGGGGTCCTTGTGCGGGCCGGACGCGCCGGCGCCGCCCGGCTGCGGAAACGGAGAGCTGACCGACGACGAGGCTTGCGACGACGGGAATCGGGAGGAGGGTGATGGTTGCGCGGCGAACTGCCTCTTCGTCGAGAAGGGCTTCTCCTGCAACCCGCCCGGGCAGCCGTGCAAGGAGTTCGCGAAGTGCGGCGACGGTCTGGTCGCCGCGTCCGAGCCCTGTGACGACGGCAACCTCGATCCGAACGACGGGTGTTCGCCCCGCTGCAAGCTCGAGATCGGCTGGAAGTGCGATGGGGAGCCGAGCGCCTGCACCGAGACCGTCTGCGGCGACGGCATGCTCGAGGGCGCGGAGAGCTGCGAGGACGGCAACGCGGTCCCGTTCGACGGCTGTTCCTCGCTGTGTCAGACCGAGCCCAACTGCGCGGACGGCCCCTGCGTCTCCGAGTGTGGAGACGGCCTCGTGCTCGACGAGGACTGCGACGACGCGAACACCATCGACGGCGACGGCTGCTCGGCCACCTGCACCATCGAGGCGGGGTACGAGTGCTCGGTCGACCTCGGCTGCGAGATGCTGAACGGCGCCTGCATCCTCCGAGTTCCGGTGGTGTACCGAGACTTCGATGCCGCCGGAGCCACTGCACATCCCGATTTCAACGTGACCTGCGCGGGCACCATGGCCGGTGAGGCTCCCACGATAGGCCTGGTGCAACCCGAACTCGTGGACGGCAAGCCCGTCGCAACTGCTGCAGCGACTGCCGCGTGCATTACGAAGCTCCAGGATTGGTACTCGAACACGGTAGCGACCCCGACGGTTCGAGACATCGTGCTGTTCGACAACGGCGACGGCGGCTTCGTGAATCGCTACGGAGCCAACGGAGAGCAGTGGCAGTCTAAGGCGGATTGTGTCGGAACTCGACCTTGCGGCATGCCGGGTTCGGGGTGCGACATCTGCTTGCCGCTGGCGGCGGGTGAGGCGTGCTACGATCCGTGTGTGGGCACCGACTGGGGCGACAGCTCCACGCAGGCTTGCGCTTCCTCGTGCACCACGGAGCTCTTCGACGGCACGCCAGTGTTCTTTCCTGTTGATGATCTGCCGGTGACCGAACCGCGTATCGTGGCCAAGATTCCGCCTCAGTACGGCTACGATTGGCCCGAAGATAACAAGGTGATCGCTGGCGCGCCTCCGCACAATTTCCACTTCACGACCGAGGTCGTTTACTGGTTTCAGTACGACGCCGCCGTCGATGCCGCCCTGGACTTCACGGGTGACGACGACGTTTGGGTGTTCGTGAACGGGCACCTCGCCGTGGACCTCGGCGGCGTGCACCAGCCGATGAACGGCGCCGTGACGATCAGCGCCGCGACCGCGGACGACTTCGAGCTCGAGGACGGCAAGGTCTACAAGATCACCATCTTCCACGCCGAGCGGAAGAAGGAGAGCTCGAGCTTCCGGCTCACCCTCGCAGGTTTCAAGACGAACCGCAGCGAGTGCGTCCCGGTGTGCGGCGACGGCATCGTCGGACTCGGCGAGCAATGCGACGACGGCTTCAACGACGGCGGTTACGGTGAGTGCGCGGAAGGATGCGTGCTCGGTGAGTACTGCGGCGACGGCATCCTCCAAGAGGGCGAGGACTGCGACGACGGCAACACCCTCGACGGTGATACTTGTGGTTCGTCGTGCCGCATCCTCGTCGTGAAGTGAAAATCGCGTAGCGGAAGAGTCTTCGCGGCACGCAGCAGCATGCGCGCTCGCGACGACTTTTCCCTACAAAAGCTTCTTTGCGCGAAACACACTTCGCAGTGGAGTTAGCGCTTCGGGTTGTGCATCATCCGGCTCTTGTTGAAGATCACGAGTCGGTGGCGCGCGCTTCTGCTCGCAGCGTTGACTTCCATTCCCGGCGTGGCGCAAGCGGCTGACGAGAGCGATGCTGCCCTGGCGCGGGAAGAGTGGCTCGAACGCCTCAAGCCCCGCATTTTCGCCGCGGAGCTCAGGCAGGAGAACCAGGCCGCGGAAGAACCTTGTACCGGTGGAGGCTCGGCGCAAGTCCCCGCGCTCCAACTCGCTCCCGTCGTCTGGGGCGCCTTCTCGTCACCGCTCGAGCGACCCCTGTTCGGCCTGGCACCAGGCGAGGCGGTGAGCAGCACCTTCGCCTCCTTGCGGGTCGTCGAGCTCGAAGATCAGCGCAAGACGCGTCTGCTCGATCGCCTGCAGTTCGCGCAGGCCTCCACCGTTGGGAACGCAGGCAACCTGCTCTCGGGTGACGTGGCGGGTGCGGCCGGCGTCGCAGCGGGCGCGCTGTCGCTCAGCTTGAAATTCGGCGGGAAAAAGCGGGCTACCGATGTGCTGCTCGACCATCGCAAGCCCGAACGTGCTCTCTGGTCGTTCGGACTCGGGCTCGGTCGGCTCGGCTTGAAGCTCCGCTCGGAATGGTGACGGGGGCGCCGCTCACGCGCCCGCCCGGCCACTCCGAGAGCTCACTTCGGGTCGAGATCGCGAGCGGTGACGCGGCTCTTGTGGAGCGCCCAGGTCCCGTCGCTCTTCACCACGGTGGCGGAACCCCGGACCTTCTCGATGTCGTAGCGGTAGGCGATCGTCGCC
>JAEZYO010000552.1 GCA_023419055.1 Pseudomonadota bacterium
CCTCTATGCGGACGTGTACACGCGGGCTGTCTCCTGCTTCCGGTCGTACTCGCCGCAGCAGTTCTTCCGGTCGCCTTACGACCTCATGCCGCACGAATTGTGAAGGCTCGGAGCGGTTTTTGACCCGGGGTTTCCACCCGGTCTGAAGTACGCCTCTCGGCCAGCGAGTCGACTGGTCGAGGCATGGCCCTGCGGGCCGCTTCGTTCTGTGCTACGAGGCTCCGCGCGTCGGAACGAGATCGCCGGCCTTGAGTGACATCCGACGCCGCCTTTCGGGGTAAACCTCCGAACTCTTCCCGGACTCGAGGACAAAGAAGCATGAACTTGGTGGAGTGGCTCCAGCGCCTGATGACGAATTTCGGCGCGGGCTGGGTCATGTGGCTCTTGATTGGTCTCAGCGTGATCTCCGTCGCGATCATGCTCGAGCGTGGTTGGTTCTACTTCTCCCTGCGGGACGACATCGCGCGGCTCGCGAAGGAGCTCCGCGATCGCCTGCGTGCCGGAGATCCGGACGGAGCGCGCAAGCGCCTCGAGTCCTCTCCGAGCGCAGAAGCCGCCGTCGTGGTGGCCGGGCTCATGGAAGCGGATCGCGGCGCCAAGGCCGCCGAAGAAGCCATGCAGGGCGCCGCGGCGCTCCAGCGCATGAAGCTCGAACGGAGGCTCGCGTTCCTCGGTACGCTGGGCAACAACGCTCCGTTCATCGGCCTCTTCGGCACCGTGATCGGCGTCGTCGAAGCGTTCGACGCGCTCGGCAAGCAAGGCGCTGCGCAGGGGGCCGCGGCTGCGGCAGCTGCGGCGTCGGCCACGGCACCTCAAGAGGTGATGGCGGCCATCGCCGAGGCGCTCGTCGCGACCGCAGTCGGTCTCCTCGTCGCGATTCCGGCGGTGGCGATGTACAACTACTACCAGCGTCTTTCGAAGGCGATCCTCGCCAACACGGACGCGCTCAGCCGCGTGCTGCTCTCGCACCTCGCCGGCCCGGACGGTACCGTCATCTTCGCGTCGAAGCCGAGCGACCCCAAGCGACGCGCAGGCGGCGAGAAGTCGAAGCCCGAAGCCGACGAGAGCGAGGACTGACGCATGGCCGGTGGCGCGAACAGCGACGACGATGGTCTGATCGCGGGCATCAACGTCACGCCCCTCGTGGACGTGACCCTGGTGCTGCTCATCATCTTCATGGTGACCGCCAAGATCATCGTCTCTCAGGGCCTGCCCATGGACCTGCCCAAGGCGTCGACCGGTGACGCCGTCCAGACGGTGTTCTCGGTCGAGCTCCTGGCTGACGGGCGGACCCGCGTCGACTCGGACTTCATCAGCGACGACGAGGCGATCGGGGCCAAGGCCAAGCAGGCCTTGGCGAAGAACAAGGACCTTCGCGCGGTCATCCGCGCCGACAAGAAGGTCGAGCACGGCCGGGTCATCCACGTCCTCGATCTCTTGAAGCGGGCCCAGCTCAACAAGATCGCCTTCGCCGTGAGCCCCGTGAAAGAGGGGGTCCCGGTCGAGACCGTCCCGACCAAGAAGTAACGTCATGAGCGCGCGCCTGCCTTCCGATCCTCCCCCCGCGGGCTCAAGGACCTCCGGTTTCGTGCGGACAGCCGATCGCGATCCGCTCGGCCCCATTCTGGCACTCGGGAGGCGCCAGCTCCGCACGGGCGCCCTGATCGGCATCGCCGGGGCTCTCGTCGTCCACGGCGCGGGCGGCGCGCAGGCGGCCACTCAGATGTACGACGTCGCGGCCTTTGCAGTCGACGTGCGCGCCTACGTGCAGGATCGCTTGCGCGCCGAATACGACATCGTCCCGGAGCCGCCTCCTCCACCCCCCGAGCCGGAGCCGGAGCCGGAACCCGAGCCCGAGCCCGAGGCCGAACCGGTCAAGGACACGCCCCCTCCGGTCGAGAAAGCTCCCGCCCCAGAGCCGGGCACGCCACCGCCCGCGGCCGCCGAAGCCGCCAACGTGCTCGCGGCCGAGCCCGACCCGAACGAGCCGCTCGATCTCACCGATCAGGGTTTCGTGGTGGGAAGCGGCGAAACCTACGCCGGCGGCATCACGGCCAAGTCCGGCACCTCCAAGTCAGCGGTGCGGGACGTCCGCGCCGCGCCGAACGGCGTGGGCAAGGTGCCGGCAACCGTCGCCGTGAACCCGAAGGCCTCCGGAGAAGATCGCTCCCGCGCCCCGAAGCTCCTGGGCGATCTGGGCTCGCAGTGCACCAACATGTTCCCGGCCGAAGCCAACGCCGAGGGTATCAATTACGCCGTCGTCACGGTTTCCGTCACGGTGGGCACCGACGGACGAGCCAAGAACGTGAGCGTTCTACAAGATCCGGGCACCGGATTCGGGGGCGCTGGCCGGCAGTGCGCTCTCCGCATGGCGCGCTTCGAGCCAGGGCTCGACGCCGCCGGCAACCCGGTCTCGAAGACCATCTCGCTCCGCATCACCTTCAAGCGCTGAGACGGGGAGACCGCGTTTTCGCGTACGGAGCGCGATTGGTGTAGTCTCGAAAGACCGCGGCATGAACGACCGCATCGAGCAACTCTCCCAGGTCCAGCTCTTCGCCGGGCTCAAGCCGCAAGCCCTCGAGCTCATCGCCAAGGTGGCGAGCGAAGAGACGCACGCGGCCGGCACGAAGATCTTTCAGCACGGCGATGCGGGCGACAAGCTCTACCTCATCCTCGAGGGTCGAGTTCGGATCAGCCGCGACGTCCCGGGTATGGGTGAAGAAGCCTTGGCGGTGCTCGGGCCGGGGCAAGTCTTCGGAGAAATGGCGCTCCTCGACGAGTCGCCGCGTTCAGCCGATGCGCGCGTTCACGAGCGTTGCCGCCTGCTCGCGATCGCCAAAGACGGCTTTGACGACCTCCTGTTCCTGCACAAGGACCTCGCCTACGAGGTGCTCTGGAGCATCGTGCGCATGCTGGTCGCGAGGCTGCGTGAGACCACGGAGAAGCTCACCTTCCTCTCCATCAGCGGCAAGTTCTGAGCCGGATAGCTGAACCCTTGGCGCTCTGAACAGGTTGAGGGTGACAGGTTGGGGGTGCGAGGCGTGCTCGGAGGCGCGGAGGGCTCGGCCCCGTGGCTGAAGTCACGTTCGAGACAATGAAATCCGGGGGGAATCCGGGAGTTTCGAAAAAAAGTGACAAAAGTTGCGCTAGGAATTTGACGTCGCAACACCCGTTCAGTACCTTTGGCGGGTCATGCAGGGTCTGACGCAGCGGCAGCAACAGACGCTCGAGTTCATTCGCAAGTCGATCGAGGAGCGCGGTTATCCGCCCACCCTGCGAGAGATCGGCGAGTACATGGGTATTCGTTCAACCAACGGAGTGAACGATCACCTGCGTGCCCTCGAGCGGAAGGGTTACCTCCGCCGGGAAGACATGAAGAGCCGCGCGCTCAAGCTGGTCGAAGAGACGCTTCCAGCAGCTCGGAACTTCCCCGCTGCCATGAACGACGATGGGGACCTGCTCGAGGTGCCCGTGCTCGGTCGAGTTGCAGCCGGCCTGCCGCTCTACGCCGAAGAGAACGTGATCGATACCGTGCGCGTCGACCGCATGTTGGTCCGCGGCGGCAAGGAGGTCTTCGGCCTCAGGGTCACCGGCGACTCCATGATCGAGGCCGGGATCCTGAACGGCGACTACATCTTCGTGCGCAAGCAATCGAGCGCCGACCGCGGAGATATCGTCGTCGCGCTCATCGGGGACGAAGCCACCGTCAAGCACTACTACCCCGAGCGAGACTACGTGCGCTTCCAGCCCGCAAACTCGCAAATGGCCCCGATTCTGGTACGCGCTTCGGACTTCAAGTCCACGATGCTCCTCGGCAAGGTCGTGGGCGTCTATCGTCGCCTCTGAGTTCGCATTTCGCGGGCGGGCTGCGCGCGGCCGAACCAGGCGTCTTCGCGATCGGCGACGAACGTCGCTCGATTGAGCGCGTGGCACCAATTCGGAAGGTGCTTGCGACCTGGCGCGTCACTTCGAAAAGGTAGCGCCTTGTAGTCGACGCGGTGCACCAGACGCGGCAGTTTCGAGTGCACCAGACGCGGGAGTTTCGAGCAGGGCTTCGAAAGGGTGCCGGCCGCTGGTTCAAAACGGCACCGCCAGCTCCAAAAATCAAGAGCGTGCCACACGAGGTTCGTTGACGGCGGATAAAGCGGATTGCTAGCGTTCGCCGAGCGATTAGGCGGCCGGGACCGTGACGCCGTCCGCCAGGAATGAATCCGGTGCGCCGCCTCCAAAGCCGCCTTAGCCCTCCCTTCTCCAAACTTTGGTTGTCGTGTTGCGCCTTGGCCGCACTCGGCGCCGTGGGCTGTGGCAACACGCTCTACGCGATGCAGGCCAACGCGGCTTCGAGCAAGCTCGAAGAGGCGCGCGAGCTCGGCGCCGAGAAGTACGCGCCGTACGAGTACTTCTTCGCCAAGGAGCACCTCGAGAAGGCGGAGACCGAAGCGTCGGAGGCCGACTACAGCGACGCCATCAATCTCGCCGAGACATCGGAGGAGTACGCCGACAAGGCGATCCAGCTCGCGCGCGACGCTCACCGTGGGGCAGGCCGATGAAGTCGAAGCGCGTTTCCGTCACCGCGATCGCCGGCCTCACGCTGCTCGTTTCATGCAGCCAGGCCCCGCGCC
>JAEZYO010000559.1 GCA_023419055.1 Pseudomonadota bacterium
CCCCTGCTCGGACCTCTGCGACAACCCCACGTCGTTCACCTGGAACGGGAGCTACCAGAGCGGCAACCTCGGTACCGGCGCCGTCTGCCGAGAAACCACTCAGACCGTCGTCGGCGGCAACTGCGGCAATTTCGCGGCCGGTCGCCAGCTCCGCGTCAACGGCACCCCCATGGCCTGCAACGGCGGCAACTGGAGCTCCGTCCCCGCGCCCCGTAACGGCGGCTACTGCATCCAGACCACCGCCGGCAACTGGGACTGGGCGTTCGCCACCCTCTGGTGATCGAAGCGAACACGCTCGAACGCTCGAGCTCGCGAACGCGTGAGCTCGAGCAAGAGCTCGAACGTTAGAGCCCAAGCAAGAGCTCGAACGTAAGAGCTCCGAACTTTGGAAGTGAAGTCAGAAGTAGCGCCCTCTGCCCTCGAGAGGGCGCTATGTTTTTCAGCCATGGCGGTTGTCTCGTGAGCGATCGGGGACGTTCTCTCGGCCTCTTCACGCGCGGTGCGTTCCAGCTCCTCTTCGGGGCCGCGCTCCTGGCAGCGCCCCTGTGGGCGTGCAGTGACTCCTCTTCTGCCAACAACGCGCGGACCACCGGAAGCGGCGGCACCCAAGGTGGCTCGAGCAGCGGCGGAGCAGGCGCGTCGAGCGGCTCGAACGGTTCCGGCACCTCCGGCGGCAGCGGCAACGGCAACGTAATCGTCGACGGCGGTGGCGGCGGAAGCTCCCAGCTCGACCCCGACGCCGCGTGCGGCATCGGCACTGCAGAGGCCACCCTCAAACCCGTCAGCCTCTTCCTCCTCTTCGATCGCTCGAACTCCATGGCGAGCGAGAGCACCATCGATCCAGAAACGGGCCTGAATCGCTGGGAAACCGCGAGCTCCGCGCTCAAGGGCTTCCTCGCCGATCCCAGCACCGACGGCCTCGGCGTCGCGCTCCGCTTCTTCCCCGACGAAGAACCCACGCCCGGCTGCGTCTACCCCACGTGTGACGTGGCCGCGTGCTCGGAGCCCCTCGTCGACATCGCGACCCTCAGCGCCGAACCGGCGCCCACGGACGCGCACGAACAAACCCTGCTCGACGCCATCGTCGACGCCGCACCCCCTTCAGCGGTGGACGGCGGTACCCCCACCGGCGCCGCCCTGCAGGGCGCCGTCAGCTGGGCCAAGACCCATCAAGCGGAGCACCCCGACCAGCGCACGGTCATCCTCGTCGTGACCGACGGCCAACCCGAAGGTTGCGAAGAGCGCATCCGCTATCTCGACGGCTACCTCACCGACGCTCGGAGTGTCGGAGTCAGCACCTATTTCATCGGCCTCGTCGACGCCGACGGCAAGAACCTGCACGAGGCGAACATGAACCACCTTGCGGAGACCGGCGGCACTGAACAGGCCTATTTCATTCAGGACGGCCCTACCGCCGCGGCCGATCTCCTCGAGACGCTGAGCGCGGTGCGCGGTCAAGCCATCGAGTGCGACTTCCCGCTGCCCGAGTCCACCTCATCGGGTGAGAGCATCGACCCGAAGCTCGTCAATGTCACTTACACCGCGGGCAGCGGCGGCGAGACCGATTTCACCAAAGTGATCGCCCCGGCGGACTGCGAGACCGCCACGTCCTGGTACTACGACGATGAAGCCGCACCCTCGCGCATCCATCTCTGCCCGTCGGCGTGCGATCTCGTTCGTGCCGATCCGGAGGCGAGCTTTCGCATCCTTGCCGGCTGTATATCGATCGTGAAGTAGGGGCCGGGGGGCGCATCCAGTTGATCGCGTCCGCGTGGCGAACGCCGCGGCGGGGGTTCACGGATCGTGATTTCGGGTCTGACACGAGGTCATGGACACGATGTCATGGCCCATTTTGCGATCTTGAAGGGCACGCGTCGCTGCGTGCGCGCCAAGAGCCGCCGGTTCGCGACGACGCGCGCGACTGCGCCGCGCGGCCAATCCATCGAGTGCAACTTCCCGTTGCCCGAGCATCGCTCAGTTCCGGCGTGGTGAACGCCGCGGCGTGAGGGTTCACGGGTCGTCCGAGCCTCGTGGTCGAGCTCGATGGAACAAGGAAAGCCCACGTGGGGCGTTGAGTCGTCCTGAGCGCGAGGGACGGACTGGTAGCACCGTTCGAAGACGACGAAGGTGCCCGTGACCCGTGACCGCGCCGATGGGCCCCATGGGCGCGCGCCGGCTCCGCCAGGTACCCATCGGCCCGCGATGATTCCGTCGACCGATTCGAGTGATCGTCTCGACCGAAACACGCCCCCGTCGGCAGACGACGGAAAGAAGAGCGCAATTCGAGGAGTGTTGGAGCTACACGACGCGACAAATTCGAACAAGGGCTTCAGATAGATCTTGACGGCTCCAGCGGCGCACTGACCCTGACTTTCGAGAACGCACGGCAATCGTGCCCACGCACGTCACTGCTTGCCCGTCTCGCGGCGCTTCTCGCGCGTGAGGGTCGAGATCGCATTTCAGTGCCCAAACGGCGCTCACCGCGTCAACGGCGAGCTCCAAAATCGCCGTGATAGGGTGCGCGCATGGGGCACATAGAATCTGATTCAGGGGCTTCGGAATGGGTGAAGGCGCACGCAGAGCTCTCCGAGCTCGCACGACGTCGCGCGGCGCTCGACGGGGAAGAGGGCACCGC
>JAEZYO010000579.1 GCA_023419055.1 Pseudomonadota bacterium
CGCAAGAAGAGTGCACCGTTTTGATGGTCACGCACCGCCCCGACGAACGCGCCTTCTGGCAGGAGCGGATCAACGGCAACATCCTTTCACTCTCGCTGCGTGGCTGATGTTGCGGGCGCGTGACGGCGCAGATCATCGAGCCTGCGTTTGGAGAAAGGGGGAAAGTGAATCGAATGGCGCCTTACCAATCGGCGCCAATTCAGGCTTTCGGTAATCCTACTTTCGATTGCGACGCACGGAGTATGTCCTGGCTCTCGCCGGTGTCTCGCGGTTACGCTGTCGGGCATGAGGGACCTAGAGCGACAAACGGTTTGAAAAGCAGGTCGTCACGCCGCGGCGAGAGCCTCGCGGTGAGCGGTTTCGAGATTCTGGACGGCACAGGCGCGGCGTAGGTCGAAGAGGTTGGCGCGAGTTCCATGGTAGCGGGCGCGACGTCCCTGTCGTTGACCCACATGGGCGAGGCGATGCTCGACCACGACTCGTTCTCGCAGGCGACGGCGGCCAGCGGGGGTGGCGACCAGCTTTCGAAGACGGTGCTGAAGGCGCTCGTCCTCAGCGATGGCCACGGTCCGTCCACCGGAAGTGGCCATCGTGCACTGGGATCGCAGGCGACAACGACTGCAGATTTCCGGATCGAATTCGACCGTCGCGCCTGGTGTGAAGGACTCCGATTCACCCGCGGGGCAGGTGATCTTGAGCCGCAGCATGTCGACGTGGAAGTCCTTCTTGGTGAAAAGGGCTGCACTATTGCGGGCGACCCACGGCTTGCAGAGCACCTCGCCACCGGCGTCGAGGACCTGCGCGACGGTGCTCGCGTTGACGTAGCCGCGATCGATGTGGAGCTCGGAGATGTTGAGCTTCTGACGTTCGATGTCGGCTTGCAGTTCGGGTGCGGCTTCTTCCTCAGGCCGATTCGCCGGGGTCACCGAGCACGCCAAGATGAGCTCGCTGTCGATGTCCGCGGCGATGTGACGCTTGTAGCCATTGAATCGCTTGCTCTTGCTCTTGCGCCCATGCCGCATCTCGCCATCGGTGACCGAGACGCGACGCTCTGGTGCAACGCCTTGCTTGATGCGCTTGCTGCCGGGCTTGTCAGGATCGGGTTCCAAGTCTTGCGTGAGCAACTCGTGCAGCGTTCGGAGGTGATCCTTGAGCGGTGGTTGGCTGACTTCGTCCCTCAAACGACGCTCGACCCACCGCTGCAACGATTCGAGCTGAGCCACCAGCTCTCTCATCGCCTCGCCCTTCTGCTCAGGATCGCTCCACTCGCAGTCCAACCCCCGCTTCACGCTCGACGCGAGGAGCACTGGGATGCCCGCCGACACACAGACTTGGCGATACGGCTTGTCGACCAGTTCCGCCACGCACACGACAACCTTTCGCGCCGCGTGACCGAGCAGGTTCATCGTGTCTTCGACCCGACCAGCGCCCTCGAGCGGCATCGAATCCATCGCGACGCGCAGGTCTTTCGGAAGCTTCTTCGGGTCAAACCCGCCATGGGTACGGGCAAACTCCACGGTCCGTTCCAGCAGACGTCGATCCATGTTCGTGCGAATCAGTCGCGCACGAAAATCGTGAAGCGTTCCTTGCGAGAACGCAGGGTCCTCAGCGCCCAGCCGGTCCAGCACCAACTGCCAGCGCAGGTCCACGACAGTCATTTCCACTACTTCGGCGTCCGACGTGCCCGAGTACGCTTGCAGCAGGACCGCCATCGCCATCAGCGCGGGTGGGACCGGGTCCCTGCCGGCGCCTGTGTCGCGGTACATCGTCTCGAGCTCGGCTTGAAATTCGTCATCGAACAGCTCCTGCCGAACCTCATGCAGGAAACCAAACAGCTTCTTGGTCCGCTTCAGCCGCTTCAGCAGGAACTCTTCCTTCTTCGTCGCTTTCGTCGCCGGTCGCCATCGCGGAATCGCCATCGCTCGTCACTCGATCACGGCATCCGCGACCCTCGCAAAGACATTCACGTGGGATCACATATGATCACGTAGGGCCACTGCCGGATTTCACCATAAATTCCGCTATCTCAAACTGATCGGCGCTCTAGGGCCGCTACTCTGCCGGCATCGTGTGCTTCGATGCGGCGATCACGTTCCAGACCTCGCGCTGGAGATCGACGTTCGCGTCGTCCTGCGGCAAGCCGTAGCTGCCGTCCGGGGCCATCTCGTAGATGCGCGCTCCAGGCATCTCGAGGGGTCGCAAACACTCGGCCCGAATGCGCTCGCGAAGCCGTTCGCTCTGGATCGGGAACATGACCTCCACGCGGCGGTCGAGGTTGCGCGGCATCCAGTCGGCAGAGGCGAGGAAGAACTCTTCCTCGCCCGGCGGACCGAAAACGTAAACGCGCTCGTGCTCGAGGAAGCGGCCGAGCACGGAACGCACGCGGATGCGCTCGGAGACACCCGGGATGCCGGGACGCAAGCAGCACACGCCGCGCACCACGAGATCGATGGTCACGCCTGCCTGCGAGGCTCGACAGAGAGCCTGGATGATGCCGGCGTCCACGAGGGCGTTCATCTTGGCGAAGACACGCGCGGACCGTCCGGCGAGCGCCCGCGCGACCTGCTCCTCGATCTTCGCGATGAAGGCGGCGCGGAGCTCGTGGGGGGCCACCTTGAGCTTTCTGTACTGGGGTTTCCGGGAGAAGCCCGAGAGCGTATTGAAGAGCTCGGAGGCGTCCGCGCCGATCTCGGGATCGGCGGTAATG
>JAEZYO010000590.1 GCA_023419055.1 Pseudomonadota bacterium
CAGGGGCGCCACTGCGCTCGGCGCGACTGGGTCACGAGACCCGCCTTCTGCAGCACCTTCAGGTGCTTGGAGACGGTGGGGAGCCGGAGCTCGAACGGCTCGGCGAGCTCATTGACCGTGGCCTCCCCCTCTGCCAGCCGAGCAAGGATGGCCCTGCGGGTGGGGTCGGCGAGCGCCGCAAAGGTCAAACTGAGCTGATCCATGAATTCTCCCAATCGGCTAATTAGCTAATTGGCAAACTAGCGCTCGGAGGAGAGCTCGTCAAGCCCGCCCGGGCTCGGTCAGCCGCCCCGTACCTGGGCTTGCAGGCGCGTCAGAGCCCGATGGCGAAGGACCCTCACGTGGCCGGGCGTGGTACCGAGCTCGCTCGCGATCGCGCTCGACTCGAGCTCGGCCCAGAACGAGAGCCACAGCACCCGCCGTTCTCGCTCCGGCAGGGTCGACCAAGAGCGCGCGACCCAGGCGAGGTCACGACCGTGCGTGCGCGGCTCCACGGTGGGCTCGCTGGGATCCGCGTAGCGAGCCAGCAGGCGCCGGCGGCGCTTCTCCGCGCGAGTGCGGTTTCGGGTGAGCCACCGGCAGCTCCCCATCACGAACGAGCTCAGCCTGGACGGCTCGCACACCTCACCCCGTCGGGTTTTCTCGAGCAGCAAGCCGAGCACGTCCTGAGTCAGGTCCCAGGCGGAGTCAGCGTCACGCAGGTGGCGTAGCCCGTACCGATAGACGCGACTCAAGTAGCGGCGGCAGAGCGCGTCTTCTGCGCTCCTGTCGCGAGCCGCGGCGATCTCTCGAAGCAACCCTGCGTCGGGGAGGGCGAGCGCTGGATTCAGCACCACGCCCGCGAGCGTACCAAGTCGGCCGCGCGTGGATCACCGAATCAAGCGAGCGCCCGACCGAGTTCTCTGAGCAAACTTGCGCCGTCTCCTCGAAAGGACGCCCCATGCATGCAGGCGAGGGCCTCGGGCTCGAGCCCGGCGAGCTTCTCGAGCAGCGCCTGCGCGTTCCTGATCGGAGCGTAGGGGAAGCTCGCGCGCATCGCTTCGCTCGGCCCGAAAATGTCGCCCTCGGTGATCGGCGGAGGGTCACCGCCTCCGTGTGCGAAGAGGTCCCCGCACAAGAGCGTGCGCGTGCGTTCCTCGAACAGGAACCCGCAGTCGAGCCCGTGCGGCAAATGCGGAGCGTCGCACCAGCGCACCTGGTGCTCGCCGAGGTCGAGTCGTTCGCCGTCCTTCAGCGCTCGAGCAGGCCTCGACGCCGAGTCCGAGAGGCAGACCATCGCGCCGAGCTCGCTGCAGATCGGCTGCGCGTCTGGCGCGATCGCCAGCCAATCGTTCAGTGCCCCGGTCTCGTCGGCCTCGAGGTGCGAGAAAGCGACGTAGCGCAGGCTGGACGGCGGCAGCACCGTGGCCACCGCGTCGCGTACGGCCCCGAAAATTCCTTTCATTCCCGAGTGAAAGAGCAGCGGCAGCTCGTCCCGGATCAGGATCTGATTGAAGGTAAAACCTCCTGGAATCGCGGGCAGGCTCGTGCTGATGCGAAAGACGCCGTCGACAATTTCGTCGATCCTGGTGCTGGAGTTGGGAAGGCGCATGACTGGCTCCTCTGTGACGCGGCGCGTGCTGCCGCGTCTTTCAGGTGGTGTCACGGCGGGCCGAAGCGTTACGACCGGGAGGCCAAGACTTCCCCTTGCGTTTTCCCGACCATTTCGTACTGATTGCGAGCAAGCTTCCCCAACAGCAGAAGACCATGAGCCAGAAACCCAAAGTCGCCATCCTCACCGCCGGGGGCCTCGCGCCCTGTCTCTCCTCCTCTGTCGGGGGACTCATCGAGCGCTACTCGGAGCTCGCGCCTGAAGTCGAGATCATCGGCTACCTGGGCGGCTACAAGGGCCTCTTGCTCGGACAGAGCGTCGCCGTGACCCCCGAGGTGCGCGCCAACGCTCACGTCCTCCACAAGCACGGCGGGAGCCCGATCAAGAACAGCCGCGTCAAGCTCACGAACGTCAAGGACTGCTTGAAGCGCGGGCTCGTCAAGGAAGGCGAGAATCCGCTCGAGGTCGCGGCTCGTCAGCTCACCAAGGACGGCGTCACGATTTTGCACACCGTCGGCGGTGACGACACCAACACCACCGCGGCGGATCTCGCGGCGTACCTCGCCAAGAACAACTACAAGCTCACGGTCGTCGGCTTGCCGAAGACCATCGACAACGACGTCTACCCGATCCGTCAGTCGCTCGGCGCCTGGACGGCCGCGGAGCAAGGCGCGATCTACTTCGAGAACGTGGTCAACGAGCAGTCCGCGAACCCGCGCATGCTCATCATCCACGAGGTGATGGGGCGCAACTGCGGCTGGCTCACCGCGTACACCGCCAAGGTCTACCGCGAGCGCCTCAACCACCCCGACTTCTTGCCGGGCTTCAACCTCGCGCGCATGCACAAGGACCTGGACGCCGTCTACGTCCCCGAGATGGCGTTCGATCTCGAGGCCGAGGCCAAGCGCTTGAAGGGTGTGATGGACGAGCAGGACTGCGTCAACATCTTCGTCTCCGAGGGTGCCGGCGTGGACCAGATCGTGAAGGAGATGGAGAGCCGCGGAGAAGAGGTTCCCCGCGACGCCTTCGGTCACTACAAGCTCGACGCGGTCAACGTCGGCAACTGGTTCTCCAAGCAGTTTGCCAAGCTGCTCGGCGCCGAGAAGACGCTCGTGCAAAAGTCCGGCTACTTCGCGCGCGCGGCGGCGGCGAACCCGGACGACCTGCGCATCATCAAGAGCATGGTCGATCACGCGGTCGAGTGCGGCCTGCGCGGCGAGTCGGGCGTCATCGGTCACGACGAGGACAACGGCGGCCGGCTCCGCGCCATCGAGTTCCCGCGCATCAAGGGCGGCAAGCCCTTCGACATCGACCTGCCCTGGTTCAACGAGCTCTTGAAGGACATCCGCCAGCCGCGCACCGAGCGCGTCAGCGTGGCGCACGGCTCCGAGCCGTCGCTGCCGAGCGTCAGCAAGGTCTGAAGCCCGCTTTCACGGGCCGAACGAAGGGCGTTCCCGAAAGGGGGCGCCCTTTCGTTCATTGGGGCGATCGCTCCGACCCAATCTGCCAGCGTTTGATGAGCGTTCCAGGCGTCGGTCCCGTGACGTCGATCCACTTCGTAGCTGCGCTCGACAAGGTCGAACGCTTCCCGAGCGCGCATGCCGTACAGAGCTATCTCGGTTTGGTGCCTGGCGAACGCTCGAGCTCAGACAAGAAGCGTCGTACTGGCATCACCAAAGCACGCCCTCCACGCGTGCGCTGGGCTCTGGCCCAAGCCGCCTGGTCATTACGGCTTGCACGAAAGCAGGATCCTCTCGTCCTTTGGGCTCTGCGGGTGGAGGCCCGGCGTGGAAAGATGGTCGCCATGACCGCGCTGGCACGACGCCTTGCCGGAGTTCTGTATGCGCTTTGGCGCGACGGTACACGCTACGCACCGTCGAAGCTGCACGAACGCATGCACGCCACTTCCTAGCCGACGCCCCCGCTTCCCCAAGCGACAGGGACGCCGAGATTTCCGAGCGAAAAGCTGTCCAGAGGCGGCCATTGCGTGCGCCAGCGTCTGAGGCCCGTGATCACCTGGAGAACGGAGCACTCTGTTTCCGCGATTGCAGACCGCCGATGGACTTCCACCTATGCGTCACGAACGCGGATACTCGATTCAAGACAGCTCGTCGCTCGCTTCTCTGTCCGCTCTGCACGGCACGCGCATGGCTCCGCGCTGGCGCGGGTACTCGTACCTACTCAGCACTCCGCGCCCACACGACATCGTCCGCGTCGCGATCTGTGACAGCAGCGCCGCCGCGCTCCGAGCGTATCGATGACGCCTACAGCTGGCGCTCCGCTAGACTATGAAAGTTGCACATCAAAATATCGAACGGCGCCCGTTTACGCTTGACACACATCGACACAAGACTGCCCTCACATTCGACAACCACGTCGATCTTTGCCGCGCACTCCGCCTACGGTACGACGGGACACGCCTTCACGCGCGCGGCGACTCGAAACTCGAAGTGACCAGCGCTCGCAAGCGAGCGCGCAGATACGGAGTCGCGAAAACCAAGGTGTACACTGCTTCGCATGAACTCGAGCACGAACGCCATCGTTTCACTCGATAAGAGCGCCTCGCTCGCCAAGAGCGCTTCACCCGCCAGGGGCGCTTCACCCGCCAGGAGCGCTTCACCCGCCGAGCTCTCCGACTCGGACTTGCTCGTAGCGACCCGCCTTCTCGTCGGTCGTTCGAACCAGCTCCTCGCCAGCTTGCTCGCTCACCTGGCCGAGGTCGAAGCTCGCGGCGTTCACCGCACTCGCGCCTGCTCGAGCCTCTACACCTACTGCATCTACGAGCTCCGCCTCTCCGAGGATGAAGCGTACCGGCGCGTAGCCGCCGCTCGCCTGGTTCGGCGCTTTCCGGCGCTCCTGGAAGCGGTCGGCAGGGGGGAGCTCCACCTCACCGGACTCTTGATGCTAGGGCCGCATCTCACGAACGAGAACCTCATCGAAGTCCTGGCGCGAGCGAAACACCGTACCAAAAAGGAGATCGCGCGCCTCGTCCGACTACTCGATCCGTTGCCCGAAGTTCCGTCCCGCATCGAACCGCTCGGCCCCGCGCCGGCGCGGGCCATGCCCCGGGCACCGACTTGGAGCCAGCTCGTCCAGTCAGCCTGCCCGGTCCGAGAGCTCAACCCCGGTGATCGCCCGAGCGACTGGGTGGTGACTGCTCCGTCGATTTCACCCACGCCTACTACGGAGAGCGAACCTCAGAACGCGAACGCCCTCGATGAGGCCGTGAGCGACACAGGCCAACCCACCCAACCGGCCCCACCCGCTCCCGCGCAAACGGCATCCGCGCCGGCGCGGCTGATACCGCAGCGCTTCAGCGTGCAGTTCACGGCGAGCGAAGAGTACGTGAAGCTCGTCGAAGAAGCCCAAGCGCTGTCCGGAGCGCGCATCAGACTCGACGAGCTCCACTTGCGAGCCATGCGTGCGCTCGTAGCGGAGCTCAAGCGCCAGAAGTATGCGGTGACCACGCGGCCGCGACAGCGCTCCGCCAGCACCCCGGCGAACCCCAGCGACGCAAGCTGCGCCGAACAGCGAACTACCGAACCACGAACCGCCGATCCGCAAACCGCCGCTCCCCGAACTGCCGATCCGCGAACTGCCGAGCGGCCGCCGTCCTCAGCGCAACCGCGCCGGCGCGGGCGCTACGTCACAGCCGAAGTCCGACGCGCCGTCTTCCAGCGTGACGGGGGTCGCTGCACCTTCACCGATTCGTCGGGACAGCGCTGCCGCGAGACGGACGACATCGAGCTTCATCACGAGAGCGCTTTCGCGCTCGGCGGCGAACACACTACCTCCAATCTCACCCTACGCTGCCGCGCTCACAACGCCCTGGCCGCCGAGGAGGACTTCGGCAAAGAGTTCATCGAGCAGCAACGCGAGAGCGACCATGAGCGCTGGACGCTGGTCGAAGCGGCCGAGCGCCATCGTGACGACGTCGGAGCACTCGATCGAGCCTAGGGCAGCGAACCGAGCGCGGGTGCTGCGGGTGCACGGGCTCGGCGCGAGTCGGGGGATTGCACTAGCTTTTGCACTCGAACTGCGCTCACAGCGTCCATGCAATTTCGCTACCCCTTCTTCGTTCGGCAACAATCGCCCTTGGCGTCTTCGTGAACGCCGACTTGAACCACGCGCCTGCCGAGAATTTTGAGAAACCACGACAGTCCCGTCGTCAGCCCTTCGACCAGGCGGCGGAAACTCGGCTAAGGAATCGCGGCTTTTCCGAGAGAATCCTTGATTCGGACGGCGACAGCAGCAAGGTCCTCGTCGCTAGCCGGCTGGCTCGAGATCGAGCGTTCAAACGAGAAACCATCGTCTACGTAGCGTGGCACGACATGCACGTGAACATGAGGGACCTCCTGACCTGGGCGTTCACCGTCAGAAAGAAGGAGGTTCACACCCTCGCACCGAGGGCGCTGCGCCGCAGTGCAATGGCGATGCGCGGGGCGACGATCATCAGACGGCCCGCAACATCGACGTCGAGCTCCGACAAGTCGACAGCGTGCTCGCGAGGCGCGACGAGCACGTGCCCCAGGTTGATCGGGTGGATGTCCAGAAACGCGACGCAAGCCTCGTCACGATGCACCTCCGCGCTCGGCAGATCCCCGGTGATCACGCGACAGAACGTGCACGCGGTGTCGGTCAAGGACTGCATCGGTTACCACGTTCGTGTCTAGCCGTGATCACCGATCGAGCCCTGCGCCCCAGATCCGTAGCACCGTCGAGAAGTCTCGCGGATCCCAGGCGCGAATTCTGAGCGCGACGGGAACGACGCTATTGCGCTCGTACTCGGGCGCGGCCTCGTAGCGCGTGACGGCACCGTCTCGTATCAGCGGCGTGACGATGTTCTGGTCGACTCGAGCCTTCATCGCGCCAAAGCCCACGAGCAAGGTAGGTGACGTTCTCACGCACCTTCGAGCCGCCAAACTCCACCGGGATGAGCAGGACCTCCTCGAGAACGCCCTCCTCACAGAGCGCCGTCGCCTTCTCCAACGAGTCGACTTGCGAAAACTCGGGCCCGCTCACCGGATACCCTGGGAGCTCAAGCCTTGTTGAGCCGCGAGAGCACGAGCTTCGCCGTGCCCTTCAGGGTCTCGAACACGCCCGCGCCGGTGCGCGCCGAGGCTTCGAAATCGGGCACACCTTGGGGGTTGATGGCAGCGCGGAGCTCCTCGACGGGGACGACGTTCGGGATGTCGCGCTTGTTGTACTGAACGACGTACGCCACGTCGTCGAGGCCGATGTCGTTCTCGGCCAGGTTCACGCGCAGGTTCTCGACGCTCTCCTGGTTGGCCTCGAAGCGCTCGCGCTGCGAGTCGGCGACGAAAATCACGCCGTCCGCGCCCTTCAGGATGAGCTTCCGGCTGGCGTCGTAGAAGACCTGCCCCGGCACCGTGTAGAGGTGAAAGCGGACCTTGAAGCCCTTCACTTGACCGAGATCGATCGGCACGAAATCGAAGAAGAGCGTGCGCTCGGTCTCGGTCGCGAGCGAGATCATCTTGCCCTTCGAACCGGGGACCGTCTTGTCGTAGATGTGCTGGAGATTCGTGGTTTTGCCGCAGAGGCCGGGGCCGTAGTAGACCACCTTGCAGTTGATCTCGCGGGCCATGTGGTTGATGAAGCTCATCAGCTCGCCTCCGCCTCGAGGGCGCGATCGATGTCGCGGGCAATCGTCATGACGATTTCGTCGACGGCTTCTTTTCCGAACTCGAAGCAGGAGCCGAGCTCCCGCAGCGCCTCGAGCTCCGCGTCGGCGAGCGTCCCGTCGGCGACCGCGACCAGGGCCGTGAAGCCAATCGCCTCCTTGCGCCCGAGCTCATCGTCGAAATCCGCGGCGGCGCGGCGCAGACGCTCCCGCCTCCCGAGCACCGCGCAGCCGTCTTCGAGATCTTTCAAGTGGATCTCGAGCTCGCTCCGGTTCACCGCCGCTCCGGTCGCCTGCTCGAGCAGCGCAGCGAGCGCCTGACGCTCTTGGGGAGCGAAGCCGTCAGCGGACGCGACCAGGTAGCCGAGCTCGAGGATCGACTGGAAGTGCTTCGACTCGGTCTCCTCGCTGTCGCGGCGAATCGCCTCGGCGCCGGCACGAAACTGCTCGGGGCCGGGCAACGAGCGTCGCTCTTCGGGCAACAGGCCCTGCCCTTCGATGACCGCGCGCACTGCTCGCTGCAGGCGCTCCTCGCCGATCTGGCTCAGGTCCGAGACACGAATCGTCATGGTCGCTAGCCTACAACAAAGGCACGACCTCGGGGCAACCGCCAATCTCCGCGGGATTGGCGGCTATTCTGCCTCGACGAGCTCCGCCCGGGTGGCCACGCCTTCGATCACGCTGGAGCCGAACGTCGCGTAAAGGTGCCCTGAACTGTGCACGAGCTCGAAGCTCGTATTGCGTTCGAGCTTCGACTCGAGCGCGTCCAGGAACGCAGGCTCGAAGCGCACGACCTCGATGTGTTCGGCGCGGTGGATCGCTCGGCTACCTGCCTCGCGTCGCAGCGCGGCGAGCTCGACGTGCGTGAAGACCACGACGCGTTCGGCCGCCTTGGCGGCGCGGTGCAGGCGCTCGGCCGAAGGAGAGCCAACGTCGATCCAGGCGGTCAGCACGCCGGTGGGGTCCTTGATCGAGAGCGGCGGCTCGTCGCTGCTCGAGAGCCCGCCCTTGCTGAAGGCGATGCCCTCCTCGTACGACAGGCAATAGGCGAGGGTGCGCGTCGCGAGGTAGCGCATCGTCTCGGAAGGGTGGCGCGCGGGGCGGATGTCGAGCGCCTCGTAGACGTTGCGATCGACGTCGGAGAGCGCGATCTTGAAGTGATAAGGAGTCGCCGTGAGCGCCATGGGCTCAGCGAAATAGCACGAGCGCCCAGTCACCGATGGCTTCATAGCCGAGCGAGGTGTAGGCGCGTCGGGCGCCGTGGTTCTCTTCTCCGGTAAAGAGCACGCTGCGGGTCGCGCCGTTGGCGCGAGCTTCCAGGAGCGAGCCCGCGACCGCCGCTCGAGCGTAGCCACGACTGCGCAGCTCGGGCGGCGTGTAGACGCCGCCGACCTGCACGACGCCGCGAGTGACCGCGTTGAAGGCGGTAAACGCGCAGGGCTGCCCGTCCCGGACGAGCACCCAGCACTCCCGCGATCGGAACAGCGTCTCGATCTGCCGGCGGCACTGTTGCTCGAGCTCCGCGCCCGGCATCGAACCCAGCATCTCGAGGCAGTAGCCGACCCGCCAGGCGACGGCGAGCTCCAGCTCCGAGTCGTGCGGGTGCCTGCACTCGACGGCGCCGGTGCGTAGCGGCTCCGGCACGCGAATGCGCTCGAGATCGAGCGCGAACAAGATCTCGTCCCCACCGTGAGCCACCTCGCGGTCGAGGAGACCGAGGCTATTTTTCACGCGCGCGACGAGAGAGAGCGGCCCGATCAAGCCTCCGACCGGTCGCCCCGAAGTCGCAGCGGCGTGCGCGGCAGCCTGCTCGAGCCCCACATCACCCTGGAGCATGATGGTACCGTTCCAGGCGTGAGCGGCCACCGCCGTGATCGCCCCGTTCACCCGATGCACGGCGTAGGTACCCTGAAAGGGCTGTCCGTGATCTTCGAGCCCCGCGCGCTCCACGTTGTTGAAGAAGAAGAGGCTCGACTCCAGGTACCGTTCGCAAAACGAGAAGAGCTCCGCCTCGTCACCCGATCTCAAAATCCCGAGCTCGCTCACCATTCGCGGAGGGTACTCTCGAGCATGGATTTCGAGAAGCGGCCGTCGCCCACGAGCCCGAACTCCGCTAACCTTCCGGGTGCATGCGCAGGGTAGCGGGTCTTACGGTGGTTCTGCTTCTCTTCGGTTGTGCAGCGGAAGGTCGGCCTGCTCGGCCGCCCGCAGCACGGCCCACGGCGACCGCCCTGGTCTCCGCGGAGCGCCACCGCCGCAAGCTCACGAAGCCGATTCCCGCCGTGACAGCGCGGGCCTTCACTGTCACCGAGCCTCCCGGATTGAAGCTACTGGACGAGCTTCCCTATGGTGTCGCACCCGAACTGCAGAAACCGCTCGGTGAGTCGCGCGTCGCCTGGGCTCGATACCTGAACGGAGTGCACCACCGAGTGCACCCGATCTTCACCGATGAGTTCCTGGTTGGCTTGGCGCAACTTCCCGCCGACGATCCGCTCAACGGCGAGCTCTCCACCGGACTCGCGATCGTGCTCGATCCACTGCAGGGCGAGGTCGAGGCGGTCACGGTCGTTCGGACGAGCGGCATTGCTCGATTCGACGAGAGCGCTGTGACAGCGATTCGTCGCGCGGCTCCGTTCGGCGCGGCCCCGGACGCTCTTCGTTCGGAAGACGGGAAGGTTCACTTCCAGTGGCTGCTCCAGCGCAACCTGCAGTTGGCCTGCTCGACGTACTTCATGAAGCCGCTGCTCTTGAAGTCGGCGCCGTCGACGGCGGAGTAGCCAGCGCCGAAACCTAGCCGCCGCCCCCGCCGCTGCCCTCTTCCCAATCGATCTCGGAAGGCGCAGCCGCAGACACGGCGGCCGGCTTCGCGGCCTCGGGCATGTAGCGTTCCTTGAGCTTTCGAGCGATCGCGGCCACTTCTGGGGCGAGCGGGTACATGTGCTCGTACTGGAGCACCTGCTTGCCGATCAGGCCGAGGCGAGTCGAGAAGCTCGGGATCACCGCTGGATCCAGGAGCGGCTGATTGAAAGGATCCTTGTCCCCGCGCTGGAACTCGAAGGCGATGCTGGTGCGCGGCCCCGCCGCGAGGCGGCTCGCGCGGCTGCCCCAGTGCAAGAGCGCCTGATTCCATGCGAGGAAGCTGCCCGACGTCGCCGGCAGCGCGCGGATGTCCTGAGGACGCTTCACGTGGTTGTTGTCGTCGCCGTCCCAACGCCGGAGCTTGAAGCGGTCGTCCAGGTGCGCGGGCAAGGCGTAGATGCAACCGTTCAGCGGTGTAGCGTCCGTGAGCGGCAACCACACGGTCAGCGTGTGCGGCGAATTATCGGGATCGAGCGTGGGCTGGATGCGATCACGATGCGGCTCCCAACCCTTGGCGCTGTCGACCGCGAGCACGTGCCAGGCCCAGAAGTCCGGGAGCGCACGGTAGGACTTCCCGAGCACGGTCGTGAGAATCGTCGAGAGCCCGCGGAATGCCTGCCAGAAGTCGTCGTAAACGAACGCGAACGCGAGCGGGATGCGCCGCTCGTGCAGGGTCGCGACGCAGCGGCGAAGCGGGGCGACGAAGCTCTCCGGCAGCACGGAGGGCACGTTGACGTAGCCTTCGCGCTTGAGCAGAGTAAAGAGCTGCTCCGAGTCTCCGGCATCGAACCGCGGCGCAGCGGCGCCCGATTCGAGCCCGAGCTCGGGCGCGAGCTCGCGCCAAAAACCCGGGTCCTCGGCCTGGCTTGCCTGAATGCCGATCATGGAGCCTTCCGGTACACGAGCCAGCGCATGTCGATGGGAGAATCCTCGACCGGCATTTCGAAGAGATCGACGCCACGCGTCCACTCGGCGAACCAGCCGGTGGGCGGCCACGCCTCGGCCGGCAGGTGCTCCTTCTCGTACTCGAACACCGACTCATCGGACACGAGCTCGAGAGCGCGCCCGGCGCTCGCCCGCTCGACGTCCGCGCGCGTAAAGAGCGTGCACCACGTCGTCTGCGAGAACTCGCGAGCGATCGCATCCGGCTCGTAGCCGGCCTCCGGCAAGAACACGCTGAACGCGAGCAAACCACCCGGCGCGAGCAGCGGCGTCACTCGTTCGAAGAGGGTATGAAGCTCGTCGGTGTGCCGGAAATGCGACACCACTTCACAGAGGATCACGAGCTTGTAGTAGTCGCGCGGGAGCTCGAGCTCGTCGCGCAGCACGTCGCCCTCGAACACTCGGAGCGCGAGCCCTTCTTGCGCGATCTCGGCTTTCAAGATCCCCACCAGGTCGGGGCTCACCTCGACCGCGTGCGCGGGGTGGCCCGCTCGCGCGAGCGGGAGCGTGTTCCGCCCCGTGCCCGCGCCGATGTCGAGCACGGGAGCCTCCGCAGGCGCGCCGAGCGAGCTCGCGAGGTCCATCACCTTGGCGTCCGGGTGCGAACCGAAGAGCGGCGGCGTTCGCGTCTTCACCCAGCCGGCATACTCGTCGGCCATGGTGGTCTTGACGAGCCCGACCTTGTAGCTCAGCCCGGTCTTGGGGAGCGGATTGGTCTCGTAACTCACGATCAAGCCTCCGTACGGCGTCTGGGCGAAGCCCTCCTGCGCTTTACGATCGAGGATCGTGCGCAGGTGATCGAGATCGGCAGGGCTGAAGGTGCGCCCGAGCGATCGGAAGATCGTATCGAGGCGAGCCACGAACTCGGGCACCAACGAAGGCACCGCCGGAAAGCGGATCTGACCTTTCCCGCTGAGCCCAGCCTTCGGAAGCCGCCGGAGCTGAGCCGAGATCAGTGCCTCTGAGTCGAGCTCGACCGAACCTTGTCCCATGGTGGGCGGAGCTTGCCCCAAGGCTCGGAACGAGACCAGCCCTCCGCGTGTGTCGAGCAGCTTCGCGCAGCGTCGCCGCGTGGAGAGCGCCGGCGCGTCGCGGCTTTTTCGCACCCGTTTCTGCTCGGGCCGCGGTTCCCGCTTCGAACACGACAGCCTTGTGCCTCGGTACAGCGCGCGACTAGGCTCGCCCCATCCCAGCTTGCAACGAGAGTCGTGCCGCCGGGACACTGAATCGCAGGAGAATTTCGATGTCGGAACCGCAGGCGGATATCGCGCTGATCGGGCTGGCCGTGATGGGCCAGAACCTCGTCATGAACATGAACGACCACGGCTTCACGGTCTCGGTTTACAACCGTACGGGAAGCGTGACCGACGAGTTCCTGGCGACGAGCGCCAAGGGCTCGAAGGTGCAGGGGTACCACTCTCTGCCCGAGCTCGTCGCTTCGTTGAAGAAGCCACGCCGCGTCTTCATCCTGGTGAAGGCTGGCGCGGCGGTCGACGCGGTCATCGATCAGCTCGTCCCCCTGCTCGAGCCGGGCGACATCGTCATCGACGGCGGCAACTCGCATTTCCCGGATAGCCAGCGCCGGTACGACGCGCTCAAGCAGAAGGGGCTGCGCTTCATCGGCACCGGCGTCTCCGGCGGTGAAGAAGGCGCGCGCCGCGGCCCCTCGATCATGCCGGGCGGCGATCCGGAAGCCTGGCCGCACGTGAAGGAGATTTTGCAGAGCGTCTCCGCCAAGGTGGACGGCGAGCCGTGCTGCGACTGGGTCGGCAAGGGCGGCGCCGGGCACTACGTGAAGATGGTGCACAACGGCATCGAGTACGGCGACATGCAGCTCATCGCCGAGGCGTACCAGCTGTTGCACGAGGGCATCGGCCTCTCCGCAGACGAGCTCCACGGCGTCTTCGACCAGTGGAACCGCGGCGTGCTCGACAGCTACCTCATCGAGATCACGCGTGACATCTTCGGGGTGAAGGACGAAGACGGCGCGCCCCTGGTCGACAAGATCCTGGACACCGCGGGCCAGAAGGGCACCGGCAAGTGGACCAGCGTCTCCGCGCTCGATCTCGGCATGCCGGTCACGCTGATCGGCGAGGCGGTTTTCGCCCGCGCTCTCTCTTCTTTGAAGGACGAGCGCGCGCGGGCCAGCCGTTCCCTCAAGGGTCCGACGCCGAAGTACGACGGCGACAAGCAGGCGTTCGTGGCCGACGTGGAGAAGGCGCTCTACGCCTCCAAGATCGTGAGCTACGCGCAGGGCTACATGCTGCTCCGCGAGGCGAGCCTCGAGAACCAGTGGGATCTCAATTTCGGCTCCATCGCGCTCATGTGGCGCGGCGGATGTATCATCCGGAGCCGCTTCCTCGGCGACATCAAGAAGGCCTTCGACAAGAACCCGAAGCTCGAGAACCTGCTGCTCGACGGCTTCTTCCAGAACGCGATGGCGGAATCGCAAGAAGGCTGGCGCAAGACCGTCGCGCACGGCGCGCTCATGGGGATCCCGACGCCGGCGATGAGCTCGGCGCTCGCTTTCTACGACGGTTACCGGCGCGAACGCCTGCCCGCGAACCTGGTTCAGGCCCAGCGCGACTATTTCGGCGCCCACACTTACGAACGGCTGGACAAGCCCCGCGGTGAGTTCTTCCACACGAACTGGACCGGCCGCGGCGGCAACGTGAGCTCACGCTCCTACAACGCCTGAGGGTGTAAGCGCTGGTGCGAGCGGGCGCGATCCGAGAAGGTCGCGCCCCCTATGCCGCGCGCCAAGCTTTGGTACCCTGACTCGGAATGCGCGCGCTTGCCCTCTTGGCACTCGTGCTGGTGACCGGGTCGTGCGGCTTTCCGGAGTACCAGTTCCCGGAAGAAGGCTCGGTGCCCGAGCCGATGTCGAGCTGCGACCCGAACCCGTGCTTGAACGAGGGTGAGTGCGTCGAGGTCGACGGCGGTCACGCGTGCCTTTGCCCCGCCGGGTTCCGGGGCGATGAGTGCGAAACGGACGTGGACGACTGCGCCTCCGCTCCGTGCCAGAACGGCTCGATGTGTGTCGACGGCGTCGACACGTACACCTGCGAGTGCGAGATCGGCTTCAAGGGGCGGCACTGTGAAGAGAACCGCGACGATTGCACGCCCAACCCCTGCAAGAACGGCGGCTTCTGCCGTGACGGCGTCGCCGACTACACCTGCCAGTGCCTGGACGGCTTCAGCGGGGACACGTGCGCCGGCGCAGCGCCCGCGACCTGCCTCGTTCTGCTACAGGGCGATCCGAGCGCGAAGACGGGTGTGTACCCGGTCGACCCCGACGGCCCGGGTGCGGGCAAGGCTCCCATCGACGCGCGCTGTGACATGGAGACCGACGGCGGGGGTTGGACCCTGGTCGGTCGCGAAGCTGAAGGCGACACCGGCACGTTCCGGTTCCTGGCCAACGAGGAGGGCCTCGCGAGCGAGATCGCTCAGCTCGAGGGCAGTGGCCTGATGGGGCTCCGCTTCGCCGGCCTCTACGAAGAGGTTCGCATCGTCTGGCAAGGAGAGAGCGAGGGCTACGCGCAGTTCCGCCCTCAGCGAGAGCTCTTCGTGAACACGGTCGACACGGCGATCCCCGTCGACGACTTCGAGACGAGCGACGCTGCGCTCTCCGATTGGGTCGGCACGGCGGGCGCAGCGGTGTTCTGCCGCGCGAGCCGAAGCATCGATGTCCGCCCCGGAGACACCAGCTGGGGGCTCAAGCCGGCGAGCGACGAGAACGTGGAGTGCGGCTGCAGCGGCGGCCAGTGGAAAGGTCAAGGCGCGTACTACGGCGGGAGCCTCAACGCGACGAGCTGCACCGGCTATGGCGGCGGCTGGGCCGCCGTGCGCGGCGAGGGAGAACCCAAAGGCGGCTACACCACGTACCAGATCGAGATCTGGGTCCGATAGTCCAAGCGCCGCTCAACGCTTCGGATCGCGCAGGCGCTGGTAGAACCAGAAATGGTGCCCTTCGAGGTCGACCGCCTCGTAGCCGCGATCCTTCCAGTATTCGTCGCCGTAGTCCGTATCCTTGGGCTCCGCCACGATGACCGCGCCGTGCCGGCGAGCTCGCTCACAGTGAGCGTCCGCGTCGTCGACGTAGAGCATCAAGCTTTGAGTGTTGGCTCCACCGAGCTCCTTCGGGCTCTTGCAGAACGCGCGATCGGGGCGGTTCCTGCCGGTCTGGCCGACCATCAACACCGCTTCGCCGTACGTGAGCTCGGAGTGCTCGATCTGGCCATTCTCTCCGGTGATCTTCAGGCGCACCTCGAAGCCGAACGCCTGGCAGAGCCAGTCGATCGCGCGGGCCGCATCTTCGTAGTAGAGCGCGGAGGAAAGCCGAGACCAGTTGGCGGGAGTGGGTTTCGCGGGCTCCATGAAGCGAGTGGTACGTCGCGTGCGGCGCCCTGGCAACGGCACTGTTCGTGACCCACGATTGGGACTTTTCCCCACGGCGCACTCCAGTACCTTCGGAGTGGATGAGCTCCGCCACGACTCGAGCGCCTCCTTCGCGCTGGACCTTCTTGGTCCTGCTCGCGCTCGCGTTCGGCTCGCCGTTCCTCGCGCGTGCCCTCGGGACGATGTGGGGGAGCTTCGGGATGTTCCAGCGCGTGGAGCGCTACCACCTCGAGCTCAGCGTCCAAACCGCCCGCGGCAATGAGCCCGTCTCGCTCTCCATGCTCGCGCCGCACCTGTCACGCGACGCTCGGCGTCTGATCCTGCCCGCGGCGGGCCACGCCTTCGGCACCGATCAGATCGAGCTCGTCGAAGGCGGCCTCGAAGATCTCGGAGCGCTCGTCTGCCAACTGAGGCCAGAAGCCGTCGCCGTCGACCTTCGGCTGACACGCTCGACGGCTCGGAACGATCTCCTTTACCACCGAGATCTCGAGGTTCGATGCAAGCCGCGATGAGCGCGCTCGACCGCGCGCGCACCGGCCAGGTGTCGCCGTGGGCCTACTCGACCCTGCGAGTGACGCTCGCATCGCTGCTGCTCGTGCGAAGCTCCGATCTCGCGCGCCCCGTCCTCGATCTCGAGCACCACCGCTGGGTTCGAGGGCTCGA
>JAEZYO010000603.1 GCA_023419055.1 Pseudomonadota bacterium
AGATCGTTTCGGTCGCTCACGTGTCACCTCCGGCTGCCTGCTGAAATTCGCCCTGGGCCTGCTTGCCGAGCAGTCGGCCCACGAGATTTTTGTAGTCGAGCGCCGGGGTAGATCCCGGCTCGTGCTCGAAGAGGGTCTTGCCCTGGGCCGGCGCCTCTTTGGCGCGGACCGCGTAGTGCACCGGCTCGATGCACGCGTCCCCGAAGTGCTCGCGCAAGGTGTTGAGCGACTCGCGGCAGATGCGCGCGCGCGAGTCGAACATGGTGGGGAGCACGCCCCAGAGCCGCACCGGGTGCGAGAGCAGGCGGTTCACCTGCTTGATCGTGCGCAGCACTTGCCTCACGCCGTAGAGCGAGAGGAAGTCGCAAGCGACCGGGCACAGCACCGCGTCCGAGAGCACGAGCGCGTTCTGGTTCATGAGCGAGAGGCTCGGCGAGCAGTCGACCACGACGTAGTCGTAGGCGTCGCGCACGCCCGCGAAGCGATCGGCGAGGATGCGATCGCGCTGGCGCTGGCCGGCGATGTAGAGCTCGGCGGCGGCCAGGGTCTCGTTCGAGAGGATGCAGTCGAGGTTCGGGCGCGCGTTGACGACCGCGGTGCGGAAGTCGATGCCCATCACGATCACGTTGTAGAGCGTGCGCTCGGCCTTGAGCCCGAGCGACGCGGCGATGTTGCCCTGCCCGTCGGTGTCGATGAGCAGCACGCGGTGCCCCTCGAGGGCGAGGCCCGCGGCGAGGTGCACGGAGGTGGTGGTCTTGCCGGTTCCACCCTTGTGGTTGAAGACGGCGATCACCTTCGGAGCCGGGGCGGCCGCGCGGGGCTCGCGGATGCTCACCACGCTCGCGGGCGGCGGGGTGGGGGACGCCTCGGAGCGCGCGGTCGGCACCGAGTTGGACTCGCTGTCGTCACCGGGCTGGAAGGCGGGGTCGGCGAGCTGTCCCGCTCGTACGGCGCGCGCGCCGGCGAGGATGCGCTGCCGGCAGAGGGTGCTGCAGGCGTAGTGACGTCGCCCGCCGGTGAAGAGCACCTGTGAGGCGAGCTCCACCTGGAAGGTCGTGGCGCAGGCGTCGCACGAAACGCCGGTGTCGCCGCGCTGATGGTGGCTCTTTTCCAAGCAGCGCTGCGAGCAGTAGTAGGTCCGGACGACCTCCGACTGTTCGCCGCTACCCTGGCTCCGCTCTTCCACCTGGTAGCGGAAGTGAAGCTCGAAGTCCGTGTCGCAAATGCTGCACTTGAACGTTTGGCCCTGCATTGCTCGCTCGAGTTATCGAAGCGAGCTCTCGCATGACCCGTTAGAGCGGGCCAAGTTCGCGGATATCGAAGCCGCTCGGAAAGGTCAGGGCGCGCCGCCCGAGCCTGCGAGCTCACCGGCGCTGCCGCCCTGCTCGGGCGCGCCACCGCCGCCGGGTGCGCCGCCTGCGGGCTGCGGAGCGCCGCCCGTGCCGGGGGAGCCTCCGGCAGCCGGATCGCTGCCGCCTGCTCCTCCTTCGCCGCCCGGAGCGGGGCAGTCGCTTTCCGACGGGGTCGCCGTGAGGATGCAGGGCGAAAGCTCGAAGTCGGAGCAGTCTTCGTAGGCGGCGATCTTGTCGACGCACGCCGAAACGCTGTCCTCCGAGTACTCCCAGCAGCCGGTCCCGGCCGGCCGCACGTAGTACGGGCACTCGGGGCGCTCGAGATCGTCGCACTGCAGGTCCACGCGCGCGGCTTCCTCCGCCTCGCGCAGGCGCTCGCAGGTTTCGGCCTCGCTCAGGGCGTCGCCGCCGCTCGCGGGCTGCTCCGCGCCGACGCGCGGTGGAATGAAGGGCTCCGTCTCGTCGGATTCGCTGCAGCTGCCGCCGAGGCCGAGGAGGAGCAGGGAACAGCCGAGGAGCCAAGCAGACCGCGCTTTTGCCCGGATCATTGCAGCCCGAACGCTAGTCTCGGCCTCCCCGAGGAGCAATCCCCGCGTCTCGCGCCAGGGGCCTCCCATTGGTGGTTGACGGCGCGGGCTCCTTTCGATACCCGCCTCCCATGCCGATCCGTTGCGCGCTCTTGTCCGTGTCCGACAAGACCGGCCTGATCCCCTTCGCCCGTTCCCTCGCTGCCCGCGGCGTCGCCCTGCTCTCCACCGGCGGCACCTATTCCACCCTCAAAGCCGCCGGCATTCCGGTCGACAGCGTCGAGACCTACACCGGCTCGCCCGAGGTGATGGGCGGGCGCGTCAAGACCCTGCACCCGCGCGTCCACGGCGGCATCCTCGCTCGCGAGGAGCTCGACGAGGCGGACCTCACCCGCATCGGGGGGCGCTTCATCGATCTCGTGGCGGTCAACCTCTACCCGTTCGAGCAAACCTTGGCGAAGCCCGGGGCCTCGTTCGAGAGCCTGATCGAGAACATCGACATCGGCGGCCCGAGCATGATCCGCTCGGCGTCGAAGAACCACGAGCGCGTCACCGTCGTGTGCGACCCGAGCGACTACCAGCTCGTGCTCGACGAGCTCCAGCAAGAGGGCGACATCACCCGGAGCTTGCGCGAGCGCCTCGCCGCCAAGGCCTTCGCTCACACCGCGAGCTACGACGGCGCGATCAGCGGTTGGCTCTCGGCGCGCGGCGAAGAGGACGGCTACCCGCGCTACCTCACGCTGACGCTCGAGAAGGCGTTCCCGCTCCGCTACGGCGAGAACCCTCACCAGACCGGCGCCTTCTACAAGGAGCGCAACGCACCCGCCGGCTCGATCGGCGTGGCCGAGAACCTCGGCAGCGGCGGTAAGGAGCTCAGCTTCAACAACCTCCTCGACGCCGACGCGGCGCTCGAAGCGGTGCTCGAGTTCGACGTTCCGGC
The DNA here is from genome assembly GCA_023419055.1 of Pseudomonadota bacterium. The sequence goes on from JAEZYO010000603.1 coordinate 2,820, forward strand.
CGCGGTGATCGTGAAGCACACGAACCCGTGCGGCATCGCGACGGCGCCGACGATCGCCGACGCTTACCGCGCCGCGCGCGAGGCCGACGCGATGAGCGCCTTCGGCGCAATCGTGGCGCTGAATCGCGAGGTCGACGACAGCTGCGCCGAGATCCTCGCGGAGACCTTCCTCGAGTGCATCATCGCGCCCGGGTTCTCGGCGGGCGCGCTCGATCGGCTGCACGACAAGGCGGCCCTCCGCCTGCTCGCGACCGGCGAGTGGTTGGGCTCGCAGCATTCTTCGCGCCAGTACAAGCGCGTGACCGGCGGCTTCGTGATCGAAGATCGCGACACCACCGGCTCCGGTGAGGTGTCGAAGGGACGCGTGGTCACCAAGCGCAGCCCGACCATGCTCGAGTACTCGAGCCTGGAGTTCGCGTGGCAAGCGGTGAAGCACGTGAAGAGCAACGCGATCGTGCTCGCCGTGCCCGGCTCGAGCCCCGGCGTGTACGTCACGGCCGGTATCGGCGGCGGTCAGCCGGCGCGCGTGACCGCCGTGCAGGTCGCGGTGGAGAAGGCGGGCGCTCGCGCGAAGGGCAGCGTGCTCGCGTCGGACGCGTTCTTCCCGTTCGCGGACGGCGTCGAGGTCGCTGCGCGTGCGGGCGTCGCGGCGATCGTTCAGCCCGGAGGCTCGCGCAAGGACGAAGAGGTGATCAAGGCCGCCGACGAGGCCGGGATCGCCATGATCTTCACCGGCGTGCGCCACTTCCGGCATTGAGGCGATGGGGCGCGCGGCGGCCTATCGCGGCGCGTCCCAGAACATCTTGAGGTCGGGGCTCAAGGGAGCTTCGACCTCGAGGGTGCCGCCGGTCATGGCGTGCCGCATGACGTAGCGGTGCGCGTGGAGCGCGTGCCGCGGGAGCTCGAGCAGCTCGAGATCTTCGGAGGTCAAGAGCCCGTCTGCCGCGCGCGCCAGCAGGCGCTCGTCGGGGCCATAGAGCTTGTCGCCGACCACCGGACAGCCGAGCGCGGCGAGGTGCAGGCGGATCTGGTGCTGGCGCCCGGTGTGGAGCTCGCACGCGACGAGCGCGTAGCCCGAGCGTTCGCCCAGAACCGTGACCCCGGTCCGAGCGGACAGGCCCGTGCCCGGCTTCGCGATGCGCATCTTCACGCGCAGAGGGTTGTCGACGTCGGGCTCGACGGGCAGGTCGATGAGCCCGGCGGGGGGAGTGCCGCGCGTGATCGCGAGGTACGTCTTCTTGCAGTCGGCGCCGTCCTCGCCGTGGGTGCGATCTTCGAGCAGGCGCTTGAAGGCGCGCTCGGACTCGCGCGTCTTGGAGAGGAGGAGCACGCCGCTGGTCTCGCGATCGAGCCTGTGAATGAGCGCCAGAAACTCGCCCGGTCGCTCGCGCTCGAGCTGCTTGATCACCGTGTTTTTGTGGTGGCGCGCGGTCGGGTGCACGGCGAGGAGCGGCGGCTTGTCGATCACGAGCAGGTGCGCGTCCTCGTAGACGACGCCGAGCGGAGGGAGGTCGAGCTCCTCTTCGAACGGCTCGCGCCAGAGCGCGATCAGGTCACCGTCGCGCACCCGCTCGCTCGGTCGCAGGCGGCGGCCCGTGAAATCGCAGGCGCCCTTCTCGGCGATGACCTTGGCGCGCGTGCGGCTCGTGTTCCGGAGCTGCGATTGGAGGTACACGTCCACGCGCGAGCCGGCGTGCTCGGACGCCACCCGAAACACGCGCAGGATCGAGTCCGCCGAGGTCCCCGCCGGGCGCACCGGTTCTAGCGGAGCTCGGGGGGCAGGGTCACTCCGGCGCGCCATCGCGCGAGTCAGCCGGCCGTGCGGTGGATCTCGGTGCCCACGCCGTGGTGCGTGAAGATCTCGAGCAAGAGCGCGTGCGCCTTCCTGCCGTCGACGATGTGCACCTGCTCGACCCCTTGCTCGACCGCGTCGAGCGCGCAACGCACCTTGGGGATCATACCGCCGGTGATGGTCCCGTCCCCGATCAGGCGCTCCGCCTCCGGCGCGTTCAGCGAGCTCAGGAGCTCGCCGCGGTTCGTCTTCACGCCCTCGACGTCGGTCATCAACATCAGCTTGGCAGCCTTCAACGCGCCGGCGATCGCGCCGGCGGCCGTGTCCGCGTTGACGTTCAGCGACTTGCCCTCGTCGTCGACGGCGATCGGCGCGATGACCGGGATGAAGCCGCTGTTCACGAGCTGCTCCACGATCCCGCGGTCGACGGT
>JAEZYO010000654.1 GCA_023419055.1 Pseudomonadota bacterium
GGACTGTTGAGCGTCGCGCTCTTGGGTTTGGTGAGCTGCAGCGACGCTCAGCCGGCATTGAATGCGTCCGGCGCGGGCGCAGCGGCGGGGGCGGGTGCTGGGGCGACGGGCGGCGTGCCCGGCGCCGGCGGCGCGAGCGCAGGCTCGAGCGGCGGCCTCGCCACCACCGGAGGAACCGGTGGCGTTGCCACTACCGGGGGAGCTGGCGGCACCGCGGGCGCTACCGGCGGCGGAGCCGGTCTCGGGGGAACCGGGGGCGCGACGAACGGTGGCATGGACCACTGCGTCTATGGCTTCTCGCCGGATCCCCGCGACGCAAACCTCACGGGTGAGCCCGCCGAGTGGGTCGCCTCGAACGGCGACGTCGACCTCGTGATGCCTCCCGAGGTGCTCGAGTGGCTGGGTGAACGGGTCTGGGAAGAGAGCCACGACGCCTGGCACAACGTCCGCCGCTGCAACGGCGGCCTAGGCGGTGGGTCGATGATCTGCCAGCAACACCCGGAGCTCGTGCCCGCGAACCAGGAATGCGCGGACGCGGAGGACGGCTACCAGTTCCTGGTCATGCATCGGCACATGATGGAGAGCCTCAAGCAGGCGTTTCCGAACGGCGCCGAGCTCTTCGAGGGCTTCCCGAGCTTTCCGTTCGACGCGCAAGACGTGCCGGAGCAATGGCGTTCGCGCTGGGGTACGGGTTGGACCTCGCAGATCCTCCAGGTGGCGGAGAAGCTCGAGGACATCGAGAACAACCTGGCCGAGTTCCCCACCGAAGGAGACCTCGGCAAGTACATCCAGTGCGGCGGCATGGCGAGCGGAGCGAGCAGCATCCACGGCGCGCTCCACTTCAAATGGGTCGTGAACGAGTCGCCTCACTCGCTCGGCAAGCAGACCGTGAACATCGACAACTACATGTTCTGGAAGCTCCACGGCTGGATCGACAACATCTGGGAGCGCTACCGAGTGGCGAAGGGCCTCGCGCCCACGGAACCCAAGTTGCTCGACGCGCTGCAGGACCAGTGCCGAGAAATGCACGCGCTCGGCTTGGTCTTCGACCCGAGCATCGGCGAAGATCCGACAGCTCCCCTCCCGGAGGAGCACGGCTACTTCCACGAGGAGGTGCGCCCCATCCTCGAGAAGTACTGCAGCGGCTGCCACAGTGAGGCGAGCCCCGACGCGAACATGTCGCTCGGCGGGCACATCAGCTCCGCCAAGATCGTCGAGAACCTCGTCAACGCGAACTCGCTGCACGGCGGTCAGTTCAAGCGCGTGGTCCCAGGCCAGCCCAACCAGAGCTGGTTCTACCTGAAGCCGGCCGGACAGGCCGCGAGCGCGGGCTGCACGGGCGCCATGTGCAACGCCCAGGTCATGCCGCCGACGGGAGCCGTCACGCTGACCACGGCCGAGCTCGACATCATCAAGAAGTGGATCACGGATGGAGCTCCGGCTCCGACGCAATAGTCGCATCATCGGCCTCGCTCTGATCTTGGGCGGCTGTTCGGATCCGGTGGAGGTCTCGTCGAGCGACGAGGCTTTCCCGGATCGCCGAGCTACCTTCGAGAACGACGGTCGCGTGCTCGGGTACGTCTCGAACCGGCTCTCGGACTCGGTCAGCGTGCTCGACCTCGACGGCATGACCGAGCTCGGCCGAGTACCGGTCGGTCGCTCCCCGGTCGACGTCGACGGTCCGACGCACTTCGCCGTCGATCCAGAGCGCGGCTACGTCTACGTCGCGCTCTCGTATCCGGCCACCGCGGTGCAGGGGCCACACGCCGCGCACGCCTCGCCGAGCCAGCCCGGGTTCGTGGAGGTGCTCTCGCTCTCCAACCTGAGCAAGCTCGCCGAGCTCGAAGTCGCGCCGAGCCCATCCGATCTCGCCTTGTCGGCGGACGGGGAGCGGCTCGTGGTCTCCCACTACGATCTCGCGCGCGCAGCTCGAGCTGAGGAGGACATCGAGCTCCGTCGCTCGAGCCTCTCCGTGGTCACGCCCGCTTCGGGCGTCGTCGACGGCTCGGCGAGCCTCGAGAGCGCGACGACCTGCGTGGCCCCTTATGCGGTGGCCCTCGGCAACGACGACACGCGCGCGTACGTCGCCTGCAGCGGCGAGGACTCCGTGGCGGTGGTGAACGTCGACAGCCTCGACGTGGAGCGCGTCGAGGTGGGCAGCGAAGAGTACGTCGAGAAGCCGTTCACGCTCAGCGTCGATCCGAGCGGCACCTCGCTCCTGGTCTCGAGCCAGGTCGCCCGCAGCGTGGAGCTCTTCGGGCTCGACGACGGCATGGAATCCGGATCGAGCGTAGTCGTGCGAGGCGTGCCGTACTACGCCGCCTGGCTCTCCGAAGATCGCATCGTCGTTCCCACGCAAGGGCCGAGCGGGGCGTCGCTGCTCGACGTGGAAACCCTCTCCGTCCTCGCCGAGGTCACCTACTCGGAGAGCGAGTGTTCGAATCCGCACGAAGCTCGCGTCGAGGGCGGCCGAGTGTTCCTGGTGTGCCAGGGCGACGGTTACTCGCCGGGGGCGCTCGTCGAGCTCGATCCGGAGTCGCTCGCGATCTCGAGCCGCGTGGAGGTGGGGCTCAGCCCCGATCGCTTGTTGGTGCTTCCGCCATGAAGCTCGTCTTCTGGCTGCTCGCCTGCGGCTCGCTGTCGTGCTCTTCACCCGAGGCCGATCCACTCGAGCGGGGTGAAGAGCTTTTCTCCTCGCCGAGCTTCGCGTCGAGCCCCGACAATCGATTCAGCTGTGCCCACTGCCACGACGGCGCGTCGAAGAGCGCCGATCGCTTGAAGCCCGGGGCTCCGCTCGCCGGCGCCACACGGCGACCCTCGTATTGGGGAGGGCAAGAGAACGACCTGCTCGAGGCCGTGAACGCCTGCCGCTCGCAGTTCATGGTCGCGCCCGAACCGCTCGAGGGCAGCGAGCCCGACGCCGCCGCGCTCTACGACTATCTGGTCAGCTTGGAGCCGGGCGACCCGGAACCCGTCGCGTTCAGCGTCGTCACCTCCATCCGTGAGCTGCCGCGAGGCGACGCGGAGCGCGGGCTCGAGATTTACGGCCGGGCGTGCGCCGCGTGCCACGGAGAGATCGTGAGCGGGAAAGGGCGATTGCCCGGCTTCCCGGTGTTGCCGGACGACGCGATCTACTCGCACCAAGGCTACGACGCGCGAAGCCTTCGCCTGGTTTTCACCGAGAAGGTGCGGCACGGAGGCTTCCTCGGTTACACCGGTCGGATGCCTCCGTTCTCGCTCGAGGTGCTCGACGACGAGTCGCTCGCGGACGTGCTCGAGGCGCTCGGCGTCACGGGCGAGTGAGCCTCAGCGCGCCCGGAGGCGCGCGACGAGCCAGCCGTCGAGCGACGCCCGTCCCCCGCCGCTGAGGGCGAGCGCTACGGCCATGCCGATCGCGAGCAGGTGAAACTCGAAGCCTTCCCCGCGAGGTTGACCTCCCCAGTTCATGAAGAAGCCGTTGGGAGCGTGATAGAGCACGACCGCGCCGAGCATCACGAGGCCGGCTCCTACCGCCGCGACGCGGGTGAAGAGCCCGACGATCAGCAAGAGTGAGCCGACGAGATCGGAGGCGATCACGAGCGCCGCGACCGGCGCCGGAACGCCGATGCCGGCGAAGAAGTCGAACGTCGCGGCGAGCCCGAAGCCGTCGAACCAACCGAAGACCTTCTGCAATCCGTGAGGGAGGATGACGGCGCCGAGCGCGACGCGTAACACGGTCGCAGCGCTATCCCGCGAGGTGTCGAGCAGCTCGAGCCAGCGTGGGCGTGCGGCCACGATCGAGCTCGTCGAGTGCAAATTTCCGGCAGAGAGGGTGGAGGACATGGGTTCTATCGATCCTTCTGCCCGCGAGCGGCGGGCACGAGATGGATGCCGCTTCGCCGCTTAGTAGACCAACGAATGATTTGAATCTGAGATATCAGTCTAGCGGATATCTGGATCGAAACGCTCCCGACATCGAGCCGAAAGCCAGCGGAGGACATGCCGGGTTCAAGCTCCCGCCATGGCTGATTTCGAGGCTCCGCAGTTCGGCGTTCGTCAGGGTTTCATGGCCGACAGGGGCCGCGTACAGGCGCTCAAGGCGCGGTTGCTCGAGGCCGGGGTCAAGAACTGCTTCGCGACGTTCGTCGACGTCTACGGCGTCCCGAAGGCGAAGCTTACGCCGATCGAATCGTTCGAGCACCTGTGTGACGGCAGCGAGCTCTACACGGTCGGGGCTTGCGAAGGGATGGGCCTCGCGGGGCCGCAGGAGGACGAGTGCGCGACGGTGCCTGATCTCGACAGCGCGATCGTGCTGCCCTGGGATCGAAGCAAGGCGTGGTTCAGCAGCGACCTCCACTACCACGGCGAGCCCTACGCCGGGGACCCGCGCGGGATCTTGAAGCGCGTGCTCGCGCGAGCCGAGAAGCTCGGGTTGCGGTTCAACCTGGGTATCGAACCCGAGTTCTACGTGTTCGAGCGCGGCGCCGACGGGCGCCTCTCACCCCTCGCGAAGACGCCTTTCAAGGGCCCCAACGCTTGCTACGATCTCAACCAGGCGAGTGAATCGGACGCCTTCCTCGAGCCGCTCTCTCGCTACCTGAAAGAGCTCGGCTGGGGGCTCTATTCGTTCGACCAGGAGTGCGGGCGGGGGCAATACGAGTTCGACTTCGGCTACACGGACGCGCTCACCATGGCGGATCGCTTCGTGTTCCTGCGCTTCATGGTCAAGCGCGTCGCGCAGAGCATCGGCGCCGTGGCGACCTTCATGCCGAAGCCCTTCGCGGGCGACTTCCGGAACGGCGCCCATTTCAACATGTCGCTCGCGGATCTCGGCACCGGGACGAACGCCTTCGCGCCGGGGGCGCCGGCCGGGCGCGGCAACCGCCTGGCCAGCCGCTACCAGGTCGGGTGCTCCGATCTCGCTCTGCACTTCATCGCAGGGGTGAAGGTTCACGCCGCCGCGATCACGGCCGTGACTTGCCCGAGCTACAACTCGTACCAGGGCC
>JAEZYO010000672.1 GCA_023419055.1 Pseudomonadota bacterium
GTACACCTCGAGCGCGGTCGCCGAGGTGTCCGGGACGGAGTTGTTCGCGCGGATCGGGACGATCTTGACCTTCAGCACGCCGAGCTCGCGCGCGCCGAGCTCGGCCTCCGCGTCGCCCGCCGGGTAGCGCGGGCTCGCGACGGTGCCGCTACCCGTCCCGCACTCGACCGTCTCGACGTAGAAGGTCGTGTCGGGCTTGATCTGATCCTTGGGCACGTAAAGCTGGAAGGTCGTGGCCTGGTCCGAATCGGTCGAGTTCTTGCTGATGCTCTTCTTCTGGTAGTAGCTGCTCGGGGTTCCGTCGTTGACCACGACCAGGCGCGCGGAGATCTCGCGCGCGGTGAAGCCGGAGCCCACGGTCACGAACACGCGGAACAGCGTTTCACGGCCGGCGACCACGTCGGTGACGCGGTTCGCGACGGGGACCTCCGTCCCGCCGTTCATCACGGGGATCTTGACGCTCTGGTAGACGGCGACCTGGCTCACCGTGAGGTTCTTGGCGAGGCCGGAGCAGCCGTCCTCGCCCGTGCCCCCACCGCCCGTGCAAGAGCCGGAGACGCACGCCTTGCCGAGCGCGCATGGCTTGTCGCAGGCGCCGCAGTGAGCGTCCGAGCTGTTCACGTCGATGCAGTTGCCGCCGCAGAAGGTCTGACCCGCCGGGCACTCGCACTGACCCTCCTTGCAGGACTGGCCACCCACGCACGCCTTCTGACAGGCGCCGCAGTGTTCGTTGCTCGTGCCGGTGTCGACGCAGCTTTCACCACAGAAGTCGAGACCGCTCTCGCACTCGCACGCGCCGGAGATGCAGCTACGCCCGGCGTCACAGACGACCCCGCACGCTCCGCAGTGGTTCTCGTTCTCGACCGTGTCGACGCACGCCCCGTTGCAGAACTGCTGCCCCTGGCCGCAGACGCATTGACCAGCCGAGCACGTGCGGCCCCCAGTGCAGGCGTTGTTACAAGTGCCGCAGTGAGTGTTGCTCGACTGCGCGTCGACGCAGGCCGCCCCGCACGCCATCAGGCCCTGAGAACAGCCCGCCGAGCCCGGCTTGCAAGCTCCGCTCTCACAGAGCTCCGACACCGCGCACGCCTTGCCGCAGCTGCCGCAGTTCTTCGCGTCTGCCTGAACGTCCACGCAGGCGCCGCCGCACAAGGGCTGGCTTCCGGAGCAACCGCACGCCCCGCCGATGCACGGGACGCCGGCGCCACACGCGTTTCCGCAGGTACCGCAGTTCAGAGCGTCGCTCAGCGTGTCCACGCAAGCGTCGCCACACTGATGGCGACCCTCGGGGCAGACGAGCTTGCAGGCCCCCGCCACGCACGACTGCCCCTCGGGACACGCCGCGCCGCAGGCGCCGCAGTGGTCGGGGTTCGTCTCGACGTCGGCGCACTCGAGCCCTGAGGGCCCCTCGCACTCTTGGAACGGACAATCCGCGGCACAGGCACCCGAGGCGCAGAACTGCCCGGCGCTGCACGCGTTGCCGCAAGAGCCGCAGTTTCCGAGATCACTCGCCAGCGTGCGGCAGTCATCGCCACATTCGAGCTGCCCGGTCGCGCAGTGCCTCTCGCAGGCACCGGCTTGGCAAAAGGTTCCGGCCCCGCACGCCGCGCCGCAAGCGCCGCAGTGGGCCGCGCTGCTCGAGAGATCGACGCAAACTCCGCCACAATCGACCTGTCCGGAAGGGCAATTCGCCGAGGCGGTGCCACCTGCTCCGGTCACGTTCGCGCCGGGCTCGGCTCCCCCGGGTTGGTCGATACGACCCACGCATCCAAACGCGACCAAGAGCGCGCCGAAGCCGGCGACGAGCACACGCAGCAGCTGGAAATTGATGGGCATCCGGTAATCCGCCGCCCCGGGTAAACGGGCCGAGAGACGAAGTGTCGTAGCGTGCCGGCAACGGCTCAGAAAATAGAGTTTGTGTTGCCCTTTGCTCGAAACCCTTCGATTGCAAGACACTGCCAGTACAAGGCTCTAGCGAGGCGGCACACGCGACAGCAATGTCAGCCTTTTCGAGTGTGAGTGAGCGTGAGAAGCGCGTGAATTGCGGGCGGCCCGTCGCTTGCAGCAATAGGACTTGGTCGAACATGAAAGGCTCCTTCCTTCGCTTCGCGCCACTCGCTCTCGGGCTCTGCGCCTTCCTCTTCAGCCCGAACACCGAGGCGTGCTCGTTCGCTCCCTCCCACGCCGGCCCGGGCGTCATCTCGAAGCGCACGTACGACTTGCCGCCGCTGCCGCGCAACGTGGCCTTCTTATGGCAGCAAGGCTACGAGCCGGCCCCACCGGAGGGCGTCACGGTCGCCGAGAGCGCGGACGGGCAAGCGATCGTCGCGCACACGACCCTCGACGTTCCGACCCAGAACGGCGCCTACCTGGTTCGCCTGAGCGAGCCGCTGCCCCCGAACAGTGCCTTTTCCGTTTTTCGCTACGGCTCACTCGCCGAGCAGTACCGAACCGGCGACTACCTCGACGAAACCCCTCCGGAGCAACCGAGCATCGCGAGCGGCACGCTCTCGTTCCACGACGGCACTCCAGGCTGCGGGGCGCAAGACAGCTGCGGCGACTACACGTTCCTCTCGTTCGACCTCGAGCGCCTGGTGAGTGACGATCACGCGCTCGCCGAGGACATGGTGTACGCGCTCTATTTCGGCGAGTCCGAGGGCGACGTGCGCAACGCGACCACGCCGTACGCCTACTTGATGGACTTCAGGCTCAACGTCGACGACGCCTGGATGGACAAGGACGCGTTCATCGCCGTAGCGGCGCTCGATCACGCCGGCAACGAGAGCGCGCGCAGTGAGCCCTACAGGGTCAACGCCGGCTCCGACGGCGAGGGCTGCTCGGTGGAGCGTCGCTCGACGCGCAAGGTCTCGGGGACGCTCTTCCTACTCGCGTTCGGCTTCGCGCTGCTCCGCCGCGTGCGGCGGCGTTAGACGTTGTTGACGTCTTCCTGCAGCGCAGAGAGGGCGCGCGCCTGGACGGTGTGATCGTCGTCGCGCGAAAGATCGCGCACGAGGCGCCGATAGAGCTCGGGGTTCTCGTGAAAGCGCGCGGTGATGGCCTCGAGCGCCGCGCGTCGCACCAAAGGCTCCCTGTCGAGCGCGAGCTGCTCCAGCACGAGGTCGCTCGCGAAGACGGGGACCTGTGAGCGCAACGCAGCGGCAGCGGCAACCCGCTCCTGGCTCGCCTCCGCGACCGCCCAACGACACACGAGCTCCAGCCGCGCGATGGGCGGCACGCTGGAGAGGAGTGAGCGGAGCGCGACACCAGCGGCCGCGCGCACCTCCGGCGCCTCGTCCTGAGAAAGTTTGCGCAGCACCTCTTGCGCTTCGACCCTGGGCTCGGGCCAGAGCGAGACTGCGACCTCCGCGAGCCGGGCGCGTACGCTGACGCGCGGATCATGAGAGAGCAAATCGAGCAGACGGCGGCGCTCTTCTGCCGGCAGGCTCTCGTCCGCTTCCGCCATCGCGCCCTCGACGAGCTCGCGCGGAATCCGCAGCAGACTCGACGCCGGGTTCAAGAGCCCGCAGCTCGCGGCGATCGAGAGCGCCACGAGCTGCTTGAGGACTTGTGCAGGCTTCGCCATCAGGGATCGGTCGCCGCGCGGCACGATTCGCGGCCCACCGGTCAACGCGCGAAGCGAACGACTATTCCCGATGCGCTGCTTCTTCGGCCCGTGAGCCTGGCGCTTCGCCTTCTTGGGCGGGTTTCACCAGCTCTCGGTAGTCTTCGACCATGTTGAGCTCGAGCTCGCTCAACGTGCGCACGCGCGGCGGCGGCGGGTCGCCGTAGAGCTCGAGCTGGGTCGCGGCCCAGAGCTCCTTCGCCACGAGCTCCGCGTAGGCGGGATCTTTGGGATCCCCGTGGAACTTCTCGAGCGCCTCGTCCGCTTCCTTCAGGTCGAGCCGCACCCGCACGGGGTCGATCTCGTCCTTCTGGATGAAGCGATCGGTGATGAGGACCGCCTTGTCGTCCGCGAACTCGAAGAAGCCGGGGCCCACCGCGACGCGCGTGACCTGCCCGTCGCGGGTGTAGCTGACGATGCCCGTCGTGAGCGCCGCCAACATCGGGATGTGACCCGGGAGGACGCCGAACTCGCCCTCGACGCTCGGCGCCGTGAGCTCCTGGACGGTGTCCTGCAGCTTGACGCCCTCGGGCGTCACGATTTCAAGCGTGATGCCGCTCGCCATATCAAGCCGCCGCCTGCTTCATCTTCTGCGCGGCTTCCTTCGCTTCCTCGATGTTGCCGACCATGTAGAAGGCCTGCTCGGGGAGGGCGTCGAGCGCGCCGGAGAGGATCTCCTTGAATCCGGCGATGGTTTCCTTGAGCGGGACGTACTTGCCGGAGCGGCCGGTGAACTGCGCGGCCACGAAGAACGGCTGGGAGAGGAAGCGCTGGATCTTGCGCGCGCGGGCCACGGTGAGCTTGTCGTCCTCGCTGAGCTCATCCATGCCGAGAATCGCGATGATGTCCTGCAGGTCCTTGTACTTCTGCAGGGTGCGCTGGACGGCGCGAGCCACCTCGTAGTGCTCGTCACCGACGACCTGCGGCGAGAGCATGGTGCTGGTCGAGTCGAGCGGATCGACGGCCGGGTAGATGCCGAGCTCCGAGATGGCGCGGTTCAACACGGTGGTCGCGTCCAAGTGCGCGAAGGCCGTCGCGGGCGCGGGGTCGGTCAAGTCGTCGGCGGGCACGTAGATGGCCTGCACCGA
>JAEZYO010000736.1 GCA_023419055.1 Pseudomonadota bacterium
GTCTTGACGTCTTTGGCGCTCATGATTCGGGTTCTCCGGGGCGGGTCAGCGCTGCTTGTCTCGTTGGTTGAAGGGGGTGGGGACGACGACGGCTTCGATCGACTTGCCGCGGCAGTCGACCAGGAACCGCGAGCCGGGCGCTCGAAGCGTGAGAGGTACGTAGCCGAGCCCGATGCTCTTGCCCAGGGTCGGCGACGGTCCACCCGAAGTGCAGACCCCCACCGCGTTGCCGGAGGAGTCGAGCAGCGGGTAGCCGTGGCGAGCGATCCCTCGCCCGACCATCTCGAAACCCACCAGGGTGCGCGAGAGCCCCGCCTGCTTGACCGCGACCAGGGCCGCCTTCCCGAGGAAGTCGGGCTTGTCGAGCTTGACGGTCCACCCGAGGCCCGCCTCGAGCGGATTCGTGGTCTCGTCGATGTCGTTGCCGTAGAGCGAAAGGCGCGCTTCCAGGCGCAGCGTGTCTCGCGCGCCGAGCCCCACGGGCTCGATACCGAACGGCTTGCCCGCTTCGAGCAGCGCTCGCCAGACCGTGACCGCGTCGTCGGTCGCCATGAAGAGCTCGACGCCGTCTTCGCCGGTGTAGCCGGTGCGGGCGATCGTGACCCGCTTCCCCGCGACCTCGGCCGAGGTGAAGTGGAAGCGCGGCACGCTCGCGCGGACGTCCACGCTGGAGCCGGCGGCCGAAAGCACCTCGAGCGCTCGCGGCCCTTGCAGCGCCAGGAGCGCGTACTCGTCGCTCGCGTCGCGGAAGGAGACGTCGCTCGTCGCTCGGGCGCCGAAGTGCGCCGCGATCTTCTCGCGATTCGAGGCGTTACAGACGACCAGGATGTCGCTCGGGCCACGCCGGTAGACGATCAAATCGTCCAAAATCGTCCCGGCCTCGTTGCAAGCGCAGGTGTAGACGGCCTGCCCGTCCCGCGCGCGAGCGAGATCGTTCGTGATGAGACCGTTCACGAAAGAGAGCGCGCCCGGACCGCTGACCTCGAGCTCACCCATGTGGGATACGTCGAAGAGCCCGGCGGTCTGTCGTACGGCCTGGTGTTCGACCGAAATCCCCCGATATTGCACGGGCATCTCGTAGCCGGCGAAAGGGACGAGCCGGGCCTCGAGGGCTCGGTGCTCCGGATAGAGTGGGGTGCGGCGGAGGGGAACGTTCACGGGGCAGTCGCTAGCGTGGGTGCGCCAGCGCAACAAGCCCGTCCCCGGTGTCTCGCACGTCGACCGCGTCGTCGGGCGCGGGTAACGAGGCTTCGGGGAAGGACCGCGGTGTTGATGTAGGTGGGCGGGCGGGTGCGGCCCGCCACCCGGGGACTTCTCGGCGAGGGTGGGCAAATCACCGGATCGCCGTTTTCGGTGGAGGTCGCTGCCATGCTAGCGTTTGGGCGTGGCGCGCGGCCGTGTCCTGATCATCGAAGCCGACGAGTGGGTATCGGCGCTCTTGACCAAGTTTCTCGGTGAGGCGGGTTACGAGGTGCACGTTGCGACCGGCGCTCGCGAAGGTTTCGACAAGGTGCGGGAACTCGTGCCCGACTGCATCCTGTGCGATGTGACCTTGCCCGACATCGACGGCTTCTGGGTGGCGCGGCGGGTCCGCACGGAGTCGAGCCGCGTCGCGACCACGCCTTTCCTCTTCCTGACCGAGGCCGATGACGTCGAGGCCCGCCTGCAGGGGTTGCACGTCGGGGCGGACCTCTACTTGACCAAGCCGCTCAGGAACGACGAGGTCGTCGCGCAGGTGGGCGCGATGATCGACATGGCGAACCGACTCCGGAAAACGCGCGACAGCATGGTGAGCGACCCGGGCGGGACCGGTCCTCAGTCGGCTCCAGGGAGCATGGCGTTCCAGGGCGACATCGCGCACATGTCGCTCGCTACGGTGCTGACGCTGCTCGAGCTCGAGCGACGCTCGGGCCGCCTCAAGGTGACGAACGACAAGGGGCGCTCCGCGACGCTCGATCTCTCCGAGGGCGCGTTCGCTGCAGCCTCGCTCGACGCGAAGGCGTGGCAGCCGACCGACTTCTTGCGCGAGGTGCTGCGCTGGAAGCGAGGCAACTTCCAGTTCCGCGCCTCGAAGATCGACGCGCCGCGCGGCACGCGGCAGGCGATTGGTCACCTCTTGCTCGAGGCGATGCGCCTCGAGGACGAAGCGACGAACAAGAAATAGGCACAGCCCGAAGCTCCCGGTAAGGCTCGCCTTTTCCGGGATCCGCCCGGGTTTGCGGGAGATCGCGCTTTGCGGTTCTGCCCCGGGTTTCCTAGGCTGTTTCGCCATGAGACAACTTGTCTGGGTGATGCTCGCGACGCTGCTTTCCATCGGCTGTGGAGACGACGACGACACGTCGCTCGACGGCGCAGCTGGAGAAGGCGGCGCCGACACGGGTGCTGGTGGCGAGGGCGCGACCGGCGGGGATGCCACCGGGAGCGGCGGCGCGACCTGCGAAGCCGAAGGCGAGGGGACGCTCGACGTCGAGATCGTGAGCCCGAACGACACGGGCAACGTGACCGTCGCACCGGATGGGCTCACGGAGGACCCCGTGGTGTCGAGCGCGTCGCTCGAGGGCCCGGCGGGCGAGTACACACTGACGGCGGGCGTGGTGACCGAGTACCCGACGGACGAGCGCGTGGGCTACGTGTACCGAGCAGACGATCCGGAGCGGAGCGTGTGCGTGGCGGACGGCGCGACCAGCGAGGTCTCGTTCGAGTACGCGCTGGTTCCGGGCAGTCACCAGCTGTGGTTCACCTCGCAGAACGGCGATCAGCTCACGGGTTCGCTCGAGGGCGACCTCTTGCTCGAGTCGGGAGAAGTGGAGCCCGCCGTGCAGTTCCAGGGCAGCGCCGAAATCATCACGCAGAACGCGGTCGCGTTCGACTCGCTCGGGAACCTGTGGGTGTCCGCCAGCGACGGTCAGATCACGGTGCGGCTGGCCGAAAATCTGGGCGAAAGCAGCGACGAGGAGCCCGACCGCGTGCTCGACGTCTCCGACGCGTGCGGCAATGTGATCCCGTGCGTGGCCGGCGGTCTCGCGTTCGACGACGAGGGCAACCTCTGGGTCGGGATCCGCGACCACCTGCTCAGGATCGACGCGGCCGATCTCGAAGGGTCCGGAGTGGTCGAGCCAGGCGTGACGATCACCGGGGACGAGATCGAGGACGTCGAGGCGCTCGCGTTCGACGACGCGGGTAACCTCTGGGTCGCGAGCGCGGCGCAAGATTCGATCTTGATGTACGAGTCGAGCCGACTCGACGCCGACGACGAGGAACCCGCCGACGTGGTGCTGACCGGGCTCACGCCCGAGCCCGTGGTCGGTGACCTGCGCGGCCCGCGCGGGCTCGCGTTCGACGAGGACGGCGCGCTCTGGGCCGTCTTCTGGACGTCGAACATCATCGTCAAGTTCGAGCCCGAGGAGCTCGAGGAGTCGGCTGAGCTCACGCCCGAGGTGCAGCTCGACGTCAGCGTGCTCGCGCTCCCCGAGAACATCGCCTTCGATCAGCAGGGCAACCTGTGGTTCCCAGCCGCGACCGGCGAGATAGCGGCGATCGCCAAGGCGGAGCTCGTGGCGGACGGAGACATCTCGAGCGGCGTCACGCTCCTCACGAGCGACGCGTTCGGTTCGGTCATCGACCTCGCGTTCAATCCGCCGCCGGATTGGTCGCCCATCCGCGGCCCAGAATGACGTTTACTTGAGCAGATCGTCGCGGATCGGCTTCCCGTCCGGTCCGCGACCTGCGCGCCGCCAGCGTTCTTCTTGGCTCAGGTTCCCTGGATCGGGCTGGGGCGTCACGTCCTGGATCACGAGCTGCGTCAGCCGGCGAATCGGTACGACCTCGAGCTGGTACACGCGATCGGGCGCGCCTTGCCGGATGCGCGCACGCGGGAAGATGGTGCGCCCGGCTCCCAGCTCCACGTGCGAGACCACGACGCGATCGCGCACGTAGGTGACGACCGCGTTGGCGTCCACCTCGCCCTCGAGCACGACGCGGTCGATACCCCGAGACTTGATCTCCATCTCCTTCGGGATATCGAAGCCGAAGACCTGACTCTTGCCGGGCGCGAGCTCACCCGGGGCGAGCCTGTCGACCGGCACCGAAGCAGCCGGCGGCGGAGCGCTGCTCGCGGGCAGGGGTTCGGGGTCGGACTCCTTGCTCCGGCACGCCGAGAGCGCGAGTGCGAGCAAGACCCAGGAGGGGCGCATCACCGTTCAACCATAGTCGACGCGGCGCGCGAAGGCTCGCCCGTCGCTACTCGAGAATGGCGGTCCAGGAATCGACCGAGGAGAACGACTGCGGGGTTTCGAGCTCTTTCGTGATGGTCTTCGTCTCGGCGCCTTCGATCGATTGGCCGGTGCGACCCGCCTGCATCAAGAGCTGGAACTTGCCGGGGTTCACGTGGGTCACGGTCGAGTGCTGCCCGAGCCCGAGCCAGTCGTCCTCCGCGGCGGCCTGCTCGCTGATGCAGGTAGGGAGCTGCGCGACGGTCACGCCGAACACGATCGGTTGCTCCTCGTCGTCGGGAGAGATGCCCGCGAGCTCTCCCGCCGTGACGAACTCTTCCCCGCCGAAGACGTTGGTGAGGGCGCCGCCGTCGTCGCCCTCCGTGTCCTCTTTGGGGATGAGGTAGTGCATGCCGTAGATGTTGCTGGTGCCGGAGCTGCAGACCTCGGTGCTCTCGGGTCCCTTGTAGGTCGAGAAGAAGAGCTCGCTCGAGAACAGGGCCATGGCGCCGGTGACGCGCTCGCCGTCTTCCAGCGGCTTGTACCAATTGACCAGGGTCTCGAACTTGTCGCGCTCGGCCGTCAGGCTCTCCGTCAGCGAATAGACGTAGTTGGTCAGATTGGCGACCGTGCCACCCGTGTCCTGATCGCCGGTGGAAATCGCCACCGTGATGTTGCCGCGGTCGTCGACGGAGAGCACGGGCGGGGTCTGGATGGGCTGGCCACTCGAAGGGGTGTTCGTGAGGAAGGTGCCGTTCGAGAACGCATCGAAGAACAGGCCCATCTTCCAGCTCGCGGGGTCGGGGTTCGAGAGGTCGACCTTCCAGAGACGCCCGTCCGCGTCGCCGACGAATACGCGATCCGCGACCGCTCCGACGTCCGAGGGGTAGGCGACGGGCTGCCCCGAGATGGGCGAATCGAGGCCTGGCGTCACGATCACGCGCGGAGGGCTCAAGTCTTTGAGCGTCGGAACCTCGGTGTCGGTCCTCCGGAACGTACGGATGATCTCGCCCGTGTCGAGGCGCACGACCGTCAGCGAGTGAGCACCCGGGTGCTCGGCGTAGCATTTGACGTGAGTGCGCGGCTCGAAGCCAGCTTCGATGGGGAGGCCGGTGAAGGTGCTGCCCGCGGTCGAGCACCCCGCGTTGCCCGCACCAGGCGTGCCGATGCTCCCGACACCGCCCGGCAGCACCGCGACGGCAATTTCGCGCGGGCTGTCGGAACCGCCGTCCGGATCGAAGAAGAGCGTGGTGATGAGCGGCGTGACGCCGCCTTGCCCGAAGAGCGGGTTGCCCTCTTCGTCCTCGGTGAGCTGCCAGAGGAAGCGCGGCCCGCCGCGTGAATGATCCGCGTCGCTGGGATCGGGGATCGGCTCGCTGTCGTCGGGGATGGGCTCGGTGACGTCGATCGCGAAGTAGCCGGGGCGCTTGGCGCCGAAGCTCTGGATCAAGACGGTGCGCCAGGTGCCGAGAGCGCTCTGCGCGTTCGCGACCGTGCGCTCGAAGCGGATCGTGTCATCGTCGTCGAAGGCGGCGACCACGTCCTTGATGACCGGCGCGCCGTCGAGCAAAAGCTCGTGGTTCTGCGGGTAGAGCTTGTAGAGATCGGGCAGCACCGCGGGCGGGATGAAGGCCCAGAGCTCGTTGTTGGTCCGGCGGAGGACCCGGTCTTCCTCGGTGGTGTCGGCCGGGTCGTTCGAGGCCGTCTTGAACGCGTGCAGGATGCCGTCGTTCGTGGAGACGTAGAGCACGACCGGGCGCGTCGCGTTGTCGAACGCGAACTTGGAGTACGTCTCGTCGCGGAGCAGCGACACGGGGCGCCCCACGACCTTCGGGGTCGAGTGCAGGATGTCGCCGAGCAGGTTGCAGTTGCTCGCCGACTCGCAGCGGGTGTCCTCGGAGCCGCTGTTCGGGTTGCCCACGAGCCAGTTCATGAAGAAGCGGCCGCAGGTGGTCGCGTTGGTCGAGCCGCAGCCCGTCTTCGGCATGTCCATCGACACGCCGGCGATGTCCGCGCTGAACAGATCGGAGCTGGGAGCGTTCGGCTTGCCGTGGACCAGCGTCCCCTTGTAGGGACCGACGCCGTCGAGGATGGTGTCGCTGATGCCCGGGCGGATCGAGGCTCGCGGGTCGATGGGAGCCGAGCCGGTGCCGGCGCGAACCGTGTAGAAGTTCCGGTTCGCGGGGTCCGAGGCGATGTTCTCGGCGAACTTGTCGCCCTTGTCGGCGTCTACTGTCTGCGCTTCCGGGACCTTCTGCCCCGGGTTCTCGGAGTCGTCGACGCACTCGTAACGCTGGCGCTCGAGCACCCCTTGCCAGGCCTCCGTCTTCATGGGCCTGAACGACGAGAAGAAGCGCTGCGTCGAGCTCGCTCCGCTGGTCGAGCTCGCGAGCACCGGCTGCGTGCGGCTCGACGGCTTGATATTGGCAGAGATGATCTCGTTCATCGCCTTACGGAGCTCGGCCGCCGAGCCCACCGAGGCGAACAGGCCCCCGCCGTCGCGCGCGATGCGCCGCAGCGTGCAACAAGCCTGGAGCGCGTGGTTCTCCGACTGCGACGGATCGGCGCAGGCGGAGTCGAGGATCTCGTCGTCATTGCACGTCATGCTCGTGCTGCCGACCTGGAACGACGACAGCGCGAACGCGATGACGGAGGTCTTGACCGGCTCTTTCGCCGCGGACGCCAGGCGGAGCGCGATGCTCTCCGGCCTGTCGAAGGGGCATTTGCATTCGGGATCGGTCTCGGGGCAGGAGGGATCGGACTCCTCGCACTCCGTGCGAAGGTCGAGGTTCGGCTGACCGTCACTCAAGAGCAGGATGGATTGCTCGCGGCAGCCGAGGTCGACGTAGGGGTCGCCCTTGTGCGAGGGGCCGAAGGCGAGCGTGGCTCCCGCGGGCTCCGGATCCTGATCGACGGACTCGTCGTTGCGGAAGAAGTCCTCGGCGTCCTTCAGCATCCCTGCGATCGGGGTCGCGCCGAAGGGACGCGTGGCCCGGATGATGTCCTCGATCTGCTGCGCCTTCGTCAGGTTCGCGCTCAGGCCCGTCGAGGGGTTGCCGAAATTGACCATGCGCCCTTCCCAGGCCGGCGCGGCGGCGTTGCGCGCGCCGACTTCCTGGTCGGTGAGGTCGCAGTTGGCAGGCGCACCCTGCACCGAGCTGCCGACGACGTAGCTCCAGGTGCCCTGGATGCCGTTCGCGAGGTTCGGGCTCGTGCCGCTGTACCCGGTGCCCGGATGAGTCGAGGTGTCGAACGTCATGAGCCCGAAGCGCACGAGCGCTCCGAAGTTGTCGATGATG
This sequence comes from Pseudomonadota bacterium, assembly GCA_023419055.1. Next base: position 7,511 of record JAEZYO010000736.1, read on the forward strand.
CCGTCCGACTGCTGCGAGAACGTGCACGTCGCCATCGACGCGTAGTCTTTGAATGCGACGGCCCCCGTCGGGTAGACGAAGGCGTTCGTGCCCGGAAGGTTGCCCGGCATCGCGGCGCAGCCGCCGCTGAGCGCCCGGTGAAACGGCACCGTGTAGTTGTAATCGTAAGGGGCCTCGCCGTTCAGGCGATACACGCCGTCACGAAACGAGGAGGAGAGGCGGTCAATCGTCTCGCAGGAGTAGTTGTCGATCGTGCCGGTGAGCGCTTCCACCACCTGCGTCCAGCGGCTGCGGTCGTTCGTGCCAGCCGGGTTGCCCGGCGTGCACGTGACTTCGCTGCCGTCGACCTGGAACTCCATCGAACCCGACGTGTCGACGAGCAGCAGAATGTTCGGCGGCGGCGGGTAAAGGTCGACCTGCGCCTCGGCGATCCCGGCGCCGGAGAGCAGCGCGAGCGAGGAAGCGAACCCGAACGCTCGGGAAAGGTGCCTCGTTCGTCTCCGACTGCTCTCGCGGGTCATCCTGGATCTCCTCATAGGTCTACCGGGCCCACGATCAGGTGGGCGCGCATCATCTGTTGAGCGGTCACGGGAGCCACCTTCTCGTCGCAAGTGGCCGAGCTGCTCGTGCCCGGCCTCATCTGCGAGATCGAGGTGACGGTCACCTTCATGTAGCCGAACGCCGTACCCGTCCCGCTGAGGTCGGTGCCCTCGATGGGCGCTCCCGTGGTCCCCGGGTCGGTGACCTCGATGGCGAAGTCGGGCGTCAGGTTCGGGAGCACTGCGGAGTCGATGGTCGCGGAGCCGTTCAGCGCATTGAAGTCCTTCATGAAGAACACCAAGCAGGGCGGCTTCCCCACGCCGCTCTCCACGATGCCGTGGTTGGCCCGGCAGGTGTCGGTGGCCGAGAGCATGCGAGAGCGATACGCCGCCGCAGCGCCCGAGCCGAGCTCCGAGGTCGCGAGCAAGGTGCCGTACTCGGCGAGGTAGCTCGTCTGTGCGGCCTGACGGCTGTAGCCCGAGGCCTGGTCGACCAGCGTGGCCGACTGCGCCGCGAAGAGCCCGACCGCGGTGAGGAGCGTGAGCACCAGCACGACGACGAAGAGCGCCGCGCCGCGCTCCTCGGAGCGACGCCTGACGAGAGCGGGGGTCACCACTCCGTCCTCCCGAGGTTGTGCAGCGCGATATCGGCCTGCAGGGTGCGTACGCGCGCGTAGGGACCGCCGGCGTCCGAGCCGAGGCCGATGCGATAAAGACCCGGTAGGTCGGCGGGGACCGGTTCGGCGCGGTCACCCTCGCGCGAGCGCACGCTGAGGCGCGCGCGAATCGCTCGCAGGTGTTGCACTGGGCCTAGCGTGCCCGTCGGAAAGAACTCGCTGAAGTCTCCGTCCGGCGTGACGGTGGTGAGCTTGTCGTTGCCGCTGCCCTGCCAGGCGGTGAAGCCGAACGCCAGGTCCACCGCGTACTCGGCGACGAGCTCCGGGGTCGTCCCTTCCAGCCGCGCGCCGTCGGCGCCGAGCTCGGTGCGAATGAGCTCGCTGCGATCCTCGTCGAAGGGGGCGGTGCTCGCGTCGTAGAGCGGCCCGTAGTCGTCCTGATCTTTGAGCGACCCGATCTCGTACTGGATGAGGTTCACGACATTGATGGTCGAGCCGGACTCGAGACCTTTGAGCCCGCACTGCAAGGTGGACGTGCCTCGAAACTCGATCGGCGGCTGGCTTTCGAGCACGATCGCCGGGTCGTTGCCAGGGAGCACGCTCTTCACCACGCCGAAGTGTTGAAAGCCGGACTTGTCCACGATGCGGACGATGCGGCCCTTCATGAACACCGACTCGAGGATCGCTTCTTGGCTGGTCTCGATGCCGCTGTCGGCCGCGCCGGTCTGGTAGCTCAGGCGCCGCAGCGGCCCGGTGTTCACCTGTAGGTAGACTTGGTACTCGCTGGTGGCATTGACGATGGTCCGCACCGGAAACTCGTCGATTGCCCCGTAGGAGCCGGCGAGCAACAACTTCATCGGAGTGATGTCGTTCGCCTTCAGCGTCTCGGGAACGGACGTGCTCTTGGTCAACTTGATCGCGGCGAGGGTCTTCAGCGCTTCGGGCCAGTTGCTGCTGCTCGAGTCCGGGCGCGAGCAGACGTGCGGATCTTTCTCGATGTTCGGCGTCGTGAGGAACCCCGCGCGCGCGATGTCGGCGCGCAGGCGGTCGAAGCCGACGACCCCCGCGAGCGTCGCGTTGGCGAGGCGAGTCTCGCGTTGATAGAAGCGGCTCGTGTCGCGCGCGAGCGCGAACACCACCATCGAGAGGAAGAGCCCGCCGGTGAGCGCGACCAGGAGCTCCACCAGCGTGAAGCCGCCCGCCGAGCGCCGCGCCCGGCGAGCCGTGTGTTGGTAAGAAAAGGGGCCGTTCATTTGGCGGTCGCGTGCTGGCGGATCGCAGTAATTTTGTAGACCCGGTGGTAACTGGTGCTCGCTCCGACGTCCGCAGCCGTGGCGCTGTCCGTGCAGGCGTCGTCGATGGCCGTTCCCCCGTCTCGGAGCCAGAACACGCGCACCTCGGCGCGGATCAGGCCGTTACCGGCGAGGCGACCGTTGCCACCGTCGGCAGAATAGAGCGTGGTGAGCCGCACCTGCGTGCAGAAGCGCGCGTTGTCAGC
>JAEZYO010000846.1 GCA_023419055.1 Pseudomonadota bacterium
GCGTTGCCATGCCGCGCTTGATCGCGCCGGCCTTGAGCTCGGCGGCGGACGCGCCTTGCAGCACCATCTCCTTCAGCTCGTCCGCGAAGCGCATGACTTCGTAGAGTGCGACGCGGCCCTTGTAGCCGGTGTTGTTGCAGGTCGCGCAGCCGATGCCCTTCACGATCTGCGCGCCGTCGATCTTGTCCTCGGGCACGCCCATGTCGAGGAGCGCCGCCTTGTCCATCTCGTGCGGGCGCTTGCAGTCCACGCAGACCTTGCGCGCGAGGCGCTGCGCCAAGACCAGGTTCACCGAGGCCGTGATCAGGAAGGGTTCGACGCCCATGTTGAGCAGGCGCGAGATGGTGGCCGGCGCGTCGTTCGTGTGCAGCGTGGAGAGCACCATGTGTCCGGTGAGCGCCGCCTTGACCGCGATTTCCGCGGTCTCGAAGTCGCGGATCTCGCCGACCATGATGATGTCGGGGTCCTGACGCAAGAACGAGCGCAGGGCCATCGCGAAGTTTAGGCCGATTTCATCGTGCATCTGCACCTGGTTGATGCCGTGCAAGTTGTACTCGACCGGATCCTCGGCGGTGCTGATGTTGACGCCCGGCTTGTTGAGCTCGGAGAGCGCCGAGTAGAGCGAGGTGGTCTTGCCGGAACCCGTGGGGCCGGTGACGAGCACCATGCCCCAGGGTTGATTGATGGCCCACTTGAAGTCGACGAGCGGCTCGGGATCGAAGCCGAGCTTGGTCATGTCGAGCTGCAGGTTGCCCTTGTCGAGCAAACGCAGCACGACCTTCTCGCCCCACATCGTCGGCATGACCGAGACGCGGAAATCCATCTCGCGCCCCTTGCCGAGCTTGAGCTTGATGCGCCCGTCTTGCGGGAGCCTGCGCTCCGCGATGTCGAGCATGCTCATGATCTTGAGGCGGCTCACGAGCGCGGCCTTGAGCTTCAGCGGGGGGCTCATCTCCTCGTGGAGCACGCCGTCGATGCGATAACGCACGCGCAGCCGCTTTTCGTAGGGCTCGAGGTGGATGTCGCTCGCGCCTTTACGAATGGCGTTCAAGAGCAGGACGTTCACCAGGCGCACGACGGGAGCGTCCGCGCTCGCGCGCTCGAGCTCGAGCGCGTTCACCTCTTCCTCCGTCGCCGAGAAGTCGATCTCGTCGTCGGCCAGGTTGAAGTCGGCCATCACCTCCTCGTAGGAGGGGCCGGCGCTGTAGTAGCGCTCGATGGCGCCCTGGATCGCGGTCTCGCTCGCGACGACCGGCTCCACGCTGTAGCCGCTCAAGAACTTGATGTCGTCGATGGCGTTCAGGTTGGTCGGGTCGCTCATCGCGACGATGAGCTGCGACCCCGAGCGCGAAACCGGGATGATGCGGTGCTTTTCGCAGACTTCCCGGGCGATGAGCTTGATGACCTCGCCGTCGATCTCGTACTCGTCGAGGTTGATCGAGGGCAGCCGGTACTGCGTGGAGAGGAAGTTCGTGACCTCCCCGTCGGACATGTACCCGAGCTTCGCGAGCGTGTAGCCGAGGTTCTGCCCCGACCGTTTCTGCTCGTCCTGGGCTTTCCGGAGCTGCTGAAGGCTGATGAGCTTCTCTCTAACGAGGAGCTCTCCGAGGCGGCTTTGCGACATGTGCGAAAGGATCCTTGAGAACCGGCCTACCGAACGGATCAGCAAACGGCCAGCGAACTCGCGAGCTTAGCAGCTCGCCCTCAGGCCCTCCGGCCGATTGAATGACTCGGGCGGCCCGTGGCGCTAGAACCCGCAGCGCCAGAGCTGAAAGTCGCAACCCTCCTTGACGCTTGCGGAAAAAGGCCAAACATTGGTCAGCCACGGATTGTCGCATCGGAAAATGTGACAATTGCCTAGAGCCAGCCATGCCCAAGACCTATTCCGACCTTTTCGCCGAGGTCCGCAAGGACGTAAAGCTAATCTCCCTCGACGAGCTCCGAGCTCGCCTGGACCAGCGCGCCGACCGCCCGTTCACCCTCGTGGATGTGCGCGAGAAGGACGAGTACCGCGCGGGCTACATCCCCGGGGCGGTTCACATCCCACGCGGCTTCCTCGAGATGCAGGCGGAGCAGAAGCTCCCCGACAAGAACGCGGAGATCATCGTCTATTGCGCGGGCGGCACGCGCAGCGCCTTCGCGGCGAGGACGCTGAGCGAGCTCGGCTACTCGAACGTGACGAGCGCGAACCCCGGGTTCGTGCGCTGGAAGGATCTCAAGAACCCCGTCGAGGAGCCGCCGTCCCTCACTCCGGCCCAGCTCGATCGCTACTCGCGTCACCTGCTCTTGCCCGAGGTCGGCGAGCGCGGCCAGGAGAAGCTCTTGAAGAGCAAGGTGCTCTTGCTCGGGGCGGGCGGCCTCGGGGCCCCCTCCTCGCTCTACCTCGCCGCGGCGGGCGTCGGCACCATCGGTCTCGTGGACGCGGACACGGTGGACGCGTCGAACCTGCAGCGGCAGATCGTGCACGCCACCTCGCGCCTCGGCATGGCCAAGGTAGATAGCGCGGAGAAGGCGCTCACCGACCTGAACCCCGACGTGAAGGTGGTGAAGTTCCAGGAGCGACTGCTCTCGAGCAACGTCGACCGCATCTTCGGGCAGAAGTGGGACGTCATCATCGACGGCTGCGACAACTTCCCGACTCGCTACCTCGTAAACGACGCCTCGCTGTTCCACAAGATCCCGGTCATCCACGGCTCGATCTTCCGCTTCGACGGCCAGATCACGACCTTCATGCCGTTCGAGGGCCCGTGCTACCGCTGCCTCTACCCGGAGCCTCCGCCCGCGGAGCTAGCGCCCTCGTGCGCGGAAGCCGGCGTGCTCGGGATCTTGCCGGGGATCGTCGGAACGATTCAGGCGACGGAGGCCATCAAGCTCATCCTCGGCAAGGGCGATCCTCTCGTCGGGCGCCTCTTGACGTATGACTCGATGAAGATGAGCTTCCGCACCCTGAAGCTCCGCCGCGACAAGGCCTGCCCGGCCTGCGGTGAGAACCCGACCCTCAAGGGCTACATCGACTACGAGCAGTTCTGCGCGGGCGCCGCGCACTGAGCGAAAGCGACCGCTGAACGACGGCGCTGCTGGTAGAACCGGCGGCGCCGTTCGCGCGTCTAGAGTCCGACGCCGAGACCGCTTGACGCGTCGAAAGCGTCCGTGTGACGCTGCGTCGTGAAGGGAAAGGGTGACAGGAATGCGTGGACTTACTTGGTTGGGTGCCTTGTGCGTCGCTGGCGTGCTCGCCATTGCTTGCGACGAGGAAGAGCTCGAGGGAGACGGGAACGAGGGCGGTAGCTCTGGAAGCGCGCACGGCGGCAGCGCGCAGGGCGGCAGCGGCGGCAAGCAAAGCGGGGGCGGCAAAGGTGGTTGCGGCCCGGCCCCGAGCGGCGGCAGCGGCGGCACCCACAGTTGCGGGACAGGCGCGAGCGGTGGAGAGGGCGGGACCGCGAACGCTGGTGCCGGAGGCCTCGGCGGGAATGCGGGTGACAGCGGCCTGGGTGGTGAAGGCGGCGTCGCGAATTCGGGAGGCGAAGGCGGCGCTAGCGACGGGATTGGCGGTCAGGGCGGCTCGACCGCCGGCGGGAGCGGCTGAGCCTCCATCCGAGGAGCCTCAGAGGGGCTCGACGCGGAAGCGGGCTCGGCACGCGCTCCACAAACGAGCTCGGTGACCTTTCGCAAGCGACCCGGCTCGTCGATGCGGAAGGGGCGACGCGAGTTCGAGACCTCGTCTCCCGGGAGCAGCGCGGCGCGCCAGCCTCTGGACGAGCAGAGCTGGTCTGGGGTCAGCCCTTCGCTGGCGGTCAGAGGTCGGCGTTCTCGAAGCTCGCGCTCCTGAGGTCGGCCGACTCTCTGCGAGATCCGCCCCCTTGAAGCTCGCTCCGTCCGCCTTGACGGACTCGAGCTTCGCGGCGGAGAGCTTCGCTGCCTCGAAGTTCGCGTTCGCGAGCTCCGCTCCCGAAAGGTTGGCTCCAGCGAGAGCGACGTCGTTGCAGTCGGCCTCGCGCAGATCCGCCCCCGAGAGGTCGGCTCGCGAAAGGTTGGCGTGGGCGAACTCGCAGCGTCGCAGTGACGCTTTCGCCAGGTTGACGCCCTCGAGCGTCAGCATCGCGAGCGAGAGACCGTCGAGGTCGCGCCCCGAGAAGTCGCGCTCGCCTCGCCGGTAAACCTCCTCGACGTTCGACCGCGCTCCCCGTACCTTCGAGTGCTTCTCCTCGTCCTCGACCCGCTCCGTCGTGTTGAGCATTCCCGCGCCGACCGCCCCTGGGGGTGAAGGTCGCCTCCGCTCGGAAATTACATCCGACCCGGCACTGAAAGGGAAGCAGTGTTGGGGAGCCGACGGGCTCCGGGGTGCGAAAGTCGCCTTCCGCACGGAGGGTCGCGCCGCTGCCGGAGACGACGGCGGCTTCGCGCGTCAGGCGAGGCGCGCGGAGCGCAGGCGCTCCACGGCGAGGTCGACGAAGGCTCGCACCTTCGCGGAAGGCTTTCGCCCTTCGGCGTGGACCACGTGGATCGGGACGCTCGCCGGTTCGAACTTCGGAAGGACGATCCGAAGCCGACCCGCCTTGACCTCGGGCTCGACCATGTAGGAGAGGACGCGCGTGATCCCTTCCCCGGAGAGCGCCGCTGCGATGGCCACGTCCGCGGTGTTGGCGACGAAGCGCACCTTCGGCATGGTGGAGACCGTCTTCGATCCGACGCGGAACGACCAGGGCTGGACCGCGCCCGGGGGCGCGAGCACGATGCCGTCGTGCGCTGCGAGCTCCACGGGGACCTGGGGGGTCCCGCGCGCCGCGAGGTAGGCAGGCGACGCGCAAAGCACTCGCCGAACGGAGCCGACGCGCGCGGCCGTCAGCGCCGAATCCGGCAGCGGAGCGATGCGGACGGCGACGTCCACACCTTCCTCCACGAGATCGATCACGCTGTCGACGAAGTACGTGCGCACCGAGACAGCGGGGTAGCGCTTCAGGTACTCGACGACGATCGGCGCCACGTACGCGCGCCCGAACGTCATGGAAGCGGTGACGCGAAGCTCACCGCGTGGCTCGTCGTGGAGATCCTGCGCGTGCGCCTCCGCCGCCTCGAGCTCGGCGAGGATGCGGCGCGCGTCTGCCAAGTAGCGCGAGCCCGCCTCCGTCAATTTGACGACGCGCGTGGTGCGACGAAAGAGGCGCGCGCCGATGCGCTCCTCGAGGCCGGCGATCGCGCGCGTGACGACCGGCGGCGACAACGAGAGCGAGCGCGCCGCCGTAGCGAAGCCCTCGGCCTCGGCCACCGCGACGAAGATTCGCATCGCTTCGAATCGGTCCACGAACCGTTTCCAACACCACAATGGACCATTGTCAACGGCGGGTATTCTCGAATCAAAACAGCAGCCGCATGGTGTCCCTCGAGGGCAACGACACCATGACCGTCATCCACACGCCGATTCGCCTGTACCGCCACCCACTCTCCGGCCATTCGCACAGGGTGGAGCTCTTCCTCTCGCTGCTCGGGCTTCCGCGGGAGCTCGTGGACGTCGACCTTTCTCGCAAGCGCGAGCCCGCGTTTTTGGCGAAGAACCCTTTCGGTCAAGTCCCGGTGATCGAGGACGGTGACGTGACCCTCGCCGACAGCAACGCGATTCTCGTCTACCTCGCCTCACGTTACGACGCGGAGCGGCGCTACCTCCCGACGGACCTTCGTTTCGCCTCGAACATCCAGCGCTGGCTGTCGGTGGCGGCGGGTCAACTGGCGGCGGGCCCCGCGGCGGCGCGCCTCGTGACCGTGTTCGGGGCGCCGCTCGATCACGACCGCGCGCGAAGCATCGCCGACAAGCTCTTCGGTGTTCTCGATCAGGCGCTCGCCGACCAGAGCTACCTCGTCGGCTCGAACGTCACGATCGCGGACATTGCGCTCTACACGTACACCGCGCACGCGCCGGAAGGCGGCGTCTCTCTCGAACCCTACCCGAACATCCGCGCCTGGCTCTCGCGAATCGAGGCGCTGCCGCGCTTCGTCCCCATGCGCCAGAGCTCGCCGAGCCCCGCGAGTTCGTGAGGAGGTGCCCGTGTCCGACGACAGCTCGCCCTTTCACGCGGGAGAGCAAGCGATCCAGGAGCTCGAAGGTGTGCGCGACCGCATCGAGCAAGTCGGCAGGAAGATCATCCGCGATCATATGCCCCTCCAGCATCAGGAGTTCTACCAAGCACTCCCGTTCCTGGTCGCGGCGGCCCTCGATCGAGGCGCGAGGCCCTGGGCCACGATCCTCTCCGGAGCTCCGGGCTTCGCCGTCGCGCACGATTCGAAGACGCTCGAGGTGCGCGCCCTGCCCGCGCCGGGCGATCCCCTGACCGAGAGCTTCAACCCGGGCGAGCCGGTCGGCTTGCTCGGGATCGAGCTCGAGACCCGGCGCCGCAACCGCGTGAACGGGACCGTCGCGCGACGAGACGCCGAAGGCTTCACGATCGCGGTGTCTCAGACGTTCGGCAACTGTCCGCAATACATCCAGGCGCGCCATCTAGTGCGTCTGAAGGAGCGCTCCGCCGGCGCCACACTCCGAGAGGGCCCGCGAGCCTCGAGCCGAGCGCAAGACCTGATCGCGAGCGCCGACACCTTCTTCATCGCCTCCGCGTCCGCGGAACCTCGAGGACGACTGATGAGTGACGGGCTCGACGTCTCGCACCGCGGCGGCAAACCGGGCTTCGTCCGTATCGAAGAGGAAGCTTCGCAGAGCGTGCTCACTTTTCCGGATTTTCGCGGCAACTTTCAGTTCAACACGCTCGGCAACCTGCTCGTGAACCCGCTCGCCGCCGTGCTCTTCGTCGACTTCACGACCGGGACGTTGCTCAGCCTCACCGGGCGCGCCGAGATCGTCTGGACTGGATCCGAGCTCGAGCGCTTCGAGGGCGCCGAGCGCCTGGTGCGCTTCCAGGTGGAAGAGGGGCGCCTGCTCGAGCGAGCGCTCCCGCTCGACTGGTCGCCTGCGGTCACGCCGTCACCTCACCTCGCTCGCACGGGCGCGTGGCCGAGCAAGCCGCCCGGCTAACGCGGCACGTCCAGGCGCTTGCAGCCGAACAGCGCCTCGATCTTCGCGCTCGCGCTCTGTTTGATGCGGTCGCACGCCTCCGGACAGAGCACGATCTTTTCGGGCGCGTCGGCGTCGTCGTAGTACCAACCGCCGTCGTCCGCGAGCTCGCAGTCGTCCTCCTCACCGACGAAGAGCAGCGTCTCGGCGTCGTCGTCCTCCTCGGTGTAGCGGACGTTCACGTTCGCGAAATCGATCTCGCCCGACTCGGGCTCGGGGATCGGATACTCGCAGGAGAGCGAGCGCCGGCGAATGTTCTCGAGCGCCTCGAAGAGCGACTTTTGCACGTTGCCGGAGGTAGAAACGAGGATCGCCTCGTCCGTGCCACCGGCTTCCGCGATCGCTTGAAGCGCGGTCAACTCCTCCCCCACTCCGATGACGAAGACGGGGATAGCGGGCGACGACGAGGAAAGGTCGCTCGCCACCGCCGCCGCGTTCTCGAGGCTGTTCGGAGGGTCCGAGACGCCGGAAGCGCACGTCTGGTCGGGGACGCCGTCGGTCACCAGGACGAGCGCGCGCTGATGATCGGGAGCCTTCTTCGCCTTCTCCTTCAAGTATCCACCCATGCCTTGCAGCACCTGCACGAGCGGGGTGCCTCCGAACATGCGCTGCTTCGTGATGGCTTCGCGCAAAGCGGGCTCGCCCTTCGAAAGCTTCTGCAGGGGTACGGCCGGCGAAGCGTAGTCCTCGAGGCTGCACTGCTTGCGCAAAGGGAAGAACTGCAGCGACACGCCCAGATCGGCGAACGCGGGCTCGGACGCGAACGTGAGGAGCGCGTTCGATACTTGCGGCCACTTGTCGTCGAAATCCATGGAGTAGGAGGTGTCGACCAAGAGCCCCATGTCGAGCGGCAGAGGTTCTGCCTTCTGGTTGTCCGTGGCGCACGCCGCGTCGGGCCCGATCGGCGTCGGATCCTCGGACCCTTCACCTCCCACCGAGACCTGAACCGTGCCTCCGGAGCTCGTTCCACCGGAGCCGCTCCCGGTGCCGCCGTTCGCCGTACCGCCCGACTCCCCGACCTCGCTCGGGTTCGACACGGCGGGATCGGAGCCGCACCCGGCGTAAGTCGCGAGCGAGAGGCACATCGAGAGCAGCGTCGTGTTTCGAAGGTTCATGGCCATTGTCCTCAGCAAGGTCCGCAGTTGACGGTGCCGCCGCAGCCATTGTCGACGATGCCGCATTTTCCGCCGCAGGGTGTCGGCGTGCAGCCGCACACCCCGGACTCGTTGCTGCCCCCGCAGGTCATGTAGTCGGGCAAGCCATGGTCACCGCAGCCGCAGGTGATGCTGCCGCCGCAACCATTCGGGAACGAGCCGCATTGACCGGAGTAGCTCGCGCAGGTGAGCGCGGTACAGCTGCAAGTGCCCTGCTGGTTGGGGGCACTCTTGCTGCAAACGTTGCCCTGACCGCTGCAGTTGCAGTCGATGATCCCGCCGCAGCCGTCGTCGAGATCTTGTCCACACTTGCCGGCGTAGTAGCCGCCGCAGGTGCGCGGCTTGCAGCACGTCTTGGTCGGCTGGCCCTGGTCCAAGCACTTGTCGCCGCCGGAGCAGTTGCAGGTAACGCTGCCGCAAGAGTTGGTGACGGTCGTGCCGCACTTACCGTCGCACTTCGGAAGCTCGCAGCAGGCGCCGTCCTTGCACGTCTGACCGCTGCCGCAGTTGAACGTGCGCTCGCCGCACGAGTTCGTCACCTTTCCGCAAAAGGTCGGGCTCGGCTTGGCCGGGAGATCGCAGCACTTCTTGTCCTTGCAGGCTCGGTTGGAGCCGCAAGAGTTGGCGGCGCAGAAGCGGGTTCCGCAGCTGTTCGTGACGTCGCCGTCGCAGGTCGCGCCGGTGCCGCCGCAGGTCGGCAGTGAGCAGCAGGTCCCCGTCGCTTGGCCGCTCGGGATGGCGCACTGCTTGCCGTTACCGCAGGGACACGGCAGCGTGCCGCCGCAGTTGTCGCTGACGGCGTTGCACTCGTTTCCGCAGCTCGTCCGCTTGGCACAGCACTCGGCAGGTGTGCCCGGCGTGGTCGCCTGGCACGCCTCGTTCGCGCCGCACGAGCAGTCGAGTACGCCGCCACAACCATCGGGCAGCGCCGTACCGCACTGATCGGCGTAGTCCGCCTGGCAGGTCTTCGGCGTGCAGCATGTACCGTCGAGCTTGCACACCTTGCCGATTTCACAGAGCTTGCCGATGCTGCCGTCGCAACCGTCGTCGAAGACGCCGCACTCGACGTCGTCCGCTTCTTCCGGAAGCGCCGGCTCGCAGGGAGCTCCACATTTACCGTTGTCGTTGCAGACGTCCCCTTCCGGACAGTCGCCGCACGGGATCAGCGCGCCGCCACAGGCGCTCTCGACGTTGCCGCACTCTCGCCCTTCGACCTGACACTCCCAAGCCTTTTCGGGCGGCCCGCACCGGTTCGCGATGCCGGAGGTCGCGCAGCTCTCCCCGAGCGGGCAGTCGCCACAATCGAGGACGTTACCGCAGCCGTCGGAGATGAACCCACACTCGGCCTTGGCTTTCGCGCACGCCACTTCCGGCTCGAGCGGCACGCACTCACCACCCGCGCTCGGCGGCGCCGGTTCGCAGCGGTTGAAGCCAACGTTGCAAACGAAGCCCTCATCACAAGCGCCGCAGTCGGCGAGCACCATGCGATCGCCGCACCCGAGCCACGCGGGGCCGCACTCGTAACCGAGATCTTCGCAGGCGGGGTTCGTGCAATCGACGCAGCGATTGGTGTCGGGGTTACACTCCTCGCCCTCCTCGCAATCGCCGCAGTCGAGCCGCGCGCCGCAGGTGTTCCTGATCTTCCCGCACTCGGCGCCGAGGTCTTCACAGGTGATTCGCGGCTCGACGCAGGTGTGCGACTGAACGTCGCAAGCCAGCCCTTCGGCGCAGCCTCCGCACTCGAACGTCTCTCCCGTGCAGGGATCCCGCACCGGGCCACACAGACCCGTGCAGTTCGTATAGACGGGCTCACACGTCGGCTCGAAGCCGGGCTCGCCGGCGGTATTCTCGTCGCCCCCGTCCGAGCTCGCTTCGCCCGCGTCCCCGCCCTCGTTGCCGCCGCCGCTGGTACCG
>JAEZYO010000904.1 GCA_023419055.1 Pseudomonadota bacterium
CTACTACCTGAGGGTCAGCGCTGCCTCGGCCGCGGATTTTCCCACGTTCCCCTACCGCTTGCTGGTGACGCTCAACAGCTGCGGCGACGGCGTGCGCGGCCCCGGCGAAGCTTGCGACGACTACAACCAGAACCCCGGCGACGGCTGCAGCCCTTCCTGCCAGAACGAGTAGCGGCCCGGGCCTATCGGGCGACGGGAACGGCGCAGTTCGGAAAATCGGAACGGGCCTGCCAAAAGCCGTCGGTCGCCCCCACGTACTGTGCGAGGGCCGTTTGAGAAGTGAGCGCCGTCGGATCCACCGCGTCTCTCAAGAGGTGGAGTGATCAGTCTTCGCTAACCCCGAACGGCGCTCACCTCAGTTTTAGCATGTGACGAGGCAGCGCCACGAAGGGGGAGAGTCCGCAGAGCGCCTCACATGAGATGGTGATTGATGCACCGCCGGGCAGTTGGTCCGGCGGAAGATTGCGCGGAGCGGCTCGGTAGCGAACGAAGGCCACAGCGTGAACCGGTTCTAGCGACGGAGCGAGGCGTCGAATCGAGCTCGCCTCGAAGTCGTCGACTCGGACTCGCTCCGTCGTTCGCGAATCTCCGTCACCAGATCTCGTGCCGGCTCGCGATCCCTCCCGGAGCTGCACGAGCTCGTCGGCGCTGCTCGTCGAAGCGCGATCATCGCCTCAATTGAGGCGAACGTTCAAGGTACCTAGCCTTCGAGCCGCTCCGAGATCCCCTTTGCGTGACAACCCGAGTAGGAACCATATCGAGATGAACGCGTGGCGAATGCAGGTGATGTTCAAGTGTCAGGAGTGGGGGATCATGGTCGACGGCGGCACCTATTCGGCGCAGCGCGTCTTCGGTGATCGCCCCCACGTGACCGGCTGTCATTGCGCGTGCCCGTCTTGCGACTCGGCCGCGTCCGCCGATCCGCGATGTAACGAGCTCTGGCTGCGGCTAGACTCCGCGGGCTTGCAGCCGCCCGCCTGATACGGCGAGCGCGCCGTCAGAGTCTGGAAGAGAGCTTCGACTTCGCTTCGTCACGAACGCCGATCCGGCGCGTGACCTGGTCCGAGACGAGGCGGCAGCCCTCACGACGCGCGCCGCCGGCCCCAACCGGAGACTGCCGCTCGCAAGCCCCGGAAATCGTCGAAAGCTCCACGACCGGGAGCCCCGATTCCTGGACGGGCAGGCGCCTCACGAGGCCCGCCTCTTCCCAAGTCACCCGCCACCTGCCGGGCACGAGCTCGACCTGCTGTTCTTGGGCGCCGACTTTTTGGGGGAACGTCAGGGTGGCGCGCCGCTGCTCTTCGTCCACGCTGCTCGGCGCCTTGTCGAGCCAGAAGCTCACGCTGGCACCGCTGTCCGCGTCGACGAGCTCGGGTTTGCAGACCGGCCGTTCCCCGGTGAGCTCGAGAGTACACGCCCGCGCCCGCAGGTGGCGGTGCGACACGCGGACCGGCCGTTGCGCCGTCGACCCGTCGGAGGGGCGCGTCGCCGCAAGCGAGCGCGGCGAAAGGTCCGGACGTGCGTAGAGAGAGGCTCCGTCGACGAGCGGCGCGACGAGCACCATCAGGCAGGGAGCGAAGCGCCGGCCCGGCCACGAATCAGGTCGGAAAATCGCGACGGGCAACCGCCACCTCCGGCGCTGCATCGGTATCGAGATCGCGTTGAGCCACGCGCTCGAGCACGTCGATGTCGAACGGCTTCTCCAGCACACCGAGGTCGTGAACGAATCCGATCTCCGGCAGCGGCACGTTCAGGTGCCCCATCTCGCAGGTGTAGAGCACTCGAGTTCGCTCCCGACCGGCGACGGACCGATGCCGAACGGCCGTCGCGAGATCGCGGAGGCATTGGTCCGCCATCGCGCGGTTGACGACGATGAGGAGCCTGTCGGAGGCGATGGCGCCCTCCAGATTGAGCTCGACCTGAAGCTGCAGCGCGTTCGAGCATTCGCGCACGTCGTGGCCGATGGCGCGCAAAATCCCGGCCATCAGTTGACGGAGCGCGGTATCGGATTCACCCAGGACGACCAGGGAAGAACGCATGCGTCACGCGTGTTGCAGGGCGCGTGCCGTACGGCTCCGGCCATTTTCTGCGGCTCCAGAGCGAGCGCCGGGCGCCGCTCCGGCTCCTTTCGAGTCAACGTGCCAAAAGTAGTCACCCGCGGCTCAGCCGACGCCGTACTGGGCAAGTTTCCGGTACAGCGTTCTCCGTGCGAGGCCGAGGCTCTGCGCGGCGAGCGACTTGTTGCCACCTGCAGCCTGAAGGACCTTGAGGATGTATCGCTTCTCGACTTCTTCGAGCGGGACGAGCTCGCTCAGGTCGTCGCCGGCCACGACGACGTGGCGCGGCTCGAACTTCTGGATCCGCTCGGGAAGATCGTCCGCCGCGATGTGATCGAAGCGGGTGAGCGCGACCGCACGCTCGATCGCGTTGCGGAGCTCGCGCACGTTGCCGGGCCAGGGGTACGCCATCAGGCGCTCGGCGGCGGCCTTCGATATGCCTTGCACGGCGCGCTCGGATTGCTTCGCGAAATGCACGAGGAAGTGCTGCGCGAGCAGCATGATGTCTCCGCCGCGTGCGCGGAGCGGTGGCAACGGCACGTGCAGCACGTTCAACCGGTAATAGAGATCCTCCCGGAATCGTCCCTCCTGGACCGCTTGCTCGAGATCGCGGTTGGTGGCCGCGACGATGCGCGCGTCGAAGGGGACCTCCCGCTCGGCCCCGACCGGCCTCACGACGCGCTGCTCGAGCGCGCGCAGCAGCTTCACCTGAAGCCCGGCCGGCATCTCGCCGATCTCGTCGAGGAACAGCGTGCCTTGGTGCGCCCCCAAGAAGAGCCCGACCTTGCTCGAGCTCGCGTCGGTGAACGCGCCGCGCACGTGCCCGAAGAGCTCGCTCTCGAGCAACGCCTCGGGCAGCGCGGAGCAGTTGACGGCGACGAAGGGGCCCGCTCGTCGCTTGCCGTGCTGATGCAGGACGCGCGCGACCACCTCCTTGCCGGTGCCGGTCTCGCCGGTGACGAGCACCGTGGCGTCC
Source organism: Pseudomonadota bacterium (assembly GCA_023419055.1). Next base: position 3,034 of record JAEZYO010000904.1, read on the forward strand.
GTCAGCGCCGCGCGCTGGAGCATCGACCGAAGCTCCTGAACCGGCGGGCTCGCGCCGATGAAATCGTCGGCCCAACCTGCCTGCCCGACCGCGGCGCGCAGCCGCCGAACCTCGCTCTTGAGCTGATGATGCTCGAGCGCTCGAGAAACCGAGAGCACGAGCCCGTCCAGGTCGAACGGCTTGGGGACGAAGTCGTACGCTCCCACGCGAATGGCCTGGATCGCGGTCTCCATGCTCCCGAACGCGGTGATCACGATGACCGGAACGTCGGGCCAAGCACCGCCGAGCTCCGCGCAGAGCTCGATTCCCGACGTCTCCGCCATGTTGATGTCCGTCACCACCACGTGCGGCTCGAACTGATTCATCCGCTCGAGCGCCTCGCGGGCGCTCTCCACGACCGCGACTTCATGCCCTTCGGAGAGAAGGCGCATCTCGATCATGCGGCAGGTGGGGCGGTCGTCGTCGACCACCAGAATACGTGCGGTCATGGAGCCTCCAGCGGCAGGTGAATCAGAAATCTGGATCCTTCTCCGGCCTTCGAAAAGACGTCCACGAAGCCTCCGTGCTCGCGCACCACGTCGGCGACCACGCTGAGGCCGAGGCCCGTGCCTTCTCCGGGCGGTTTCGTCGTGTAAAACGGCTCGAACATCCGCGACTTGACCTCTTCGGGGATGCCACGCCCCTGGTCGGTCACCGAGAGCACGGCGAAGCGCGCCGACTCGCGGTCCTCTCGCGCGACGGAGCTCACGCGGAGGTTGACGCTTTGCCCGGGCTGGCTCGCCTGTACGGCGTTCATCACCAGGTTCGTAATCACCTGCTGAAGCTGCTCCGGATCCGCGAAGACACGCACTTGCTCGGCGCTTTCCGAGAGCGCGAGCCTCACCCTGCGCTGCTGGGCGAGCCCCCCGAGCAGCTCACCCGTCTTCGTCACCACCTCCGCAGCGTCGATCCACATTCTCTTGGCGGGCTTGGGTCGCGCGTAGTCGAGGATCCTGCGCACCAGCCGCGTCATCCGCTCACACTGCGCAGTGATGGCGCTCGAGCTCTCCTGCACGCCCGCGGGAGCCAGGCGACCGGAGCCGATCATCTTGGCGTGCCCGGCCACGACGTTCAGGGGGGTCCCGAGCTCGTGCGCGAGCACCGACGCGAGCTGACCGAGCGTCGCGAGGCGCTCCGCGTGACGTAGCTGCTCGAGCGCCGCGAGGCGCGCCTCCGTCTCGGCGTGACTCCGGCGCCGGGCCGCCTCCAGATCCGCGCTCATCGTCCCCATCGCGCGAGCGATCTCACCGAACTCGTCCCGGCGCGCCGCGATCCTGGGCACCTCGAAGTGTCCGGCTCCGATGCGCCGTGTGGCGCCGATGAGCTCCGCCACGGGCGTCCCGACCATGCGCGCGCCGATCGACGCCACGATGAGCCCGCAAACCGCGAGCACGGCGAGGCTCGAGCCGATGACGCTCCAGACGCCGCGTGACACGTAGGCCGCGCGCGGGGCCAGGGATTCGACGAGCTGAATCGCGCCGTGCGGGTCGTCGACCACCGGGGCTCCGATGAAAGTGACGAGATAATCGTCGGCCGGTCGCCCTTCTAGCCGCCGCACCACCTGCTTCCAGGCGCCGCGCGCGAGGGTCTCGCCCGGAGCGGGCTCGACCGCGGGACGAAGATCACCCGTCGCGCTGGGATCGAACGAGACGAAGCGGATTTCCATGTTGTCGCGGGAAGCATCGACGCGCTTGGCCAGACGGATCGCCTCCTCTCGCGTCCGAGTCTGGGCGAGCGCCGCTCCCGCCGTGACCGCGATCAAGCGTTGGTCGCGACGAGCGTCTTCGTCGAAGAGCTCGATTTCGCCGTGCACGCGCAAGCCCGTGAAGACGGCCACCACGACGAACACTCCCGCGACCAGAGCGAGCGCGAGCTTGGTAACCAGCCGCATGCCTCCCCCCTAGCACCCGAAGAGCGGCTGTCCCTGACTACTTTTGGCACATGGGCCGTTTCAGCTCAAACCAAGGTCGGAAACGCTTCTGCGCGCGCGCCCGCGACGCGCCTGACTGATAAACGCCTCAGGTTCGCCTACCACCAAAGGAGTAACGTCGTCGCGCGCGAACGAGATCGGGGCCGGGAAATCAGGATGCGAAGGTAGCCTTCGGAGAGCCTGCGGGGCGCCTCTCGAATGCTGCGCCGGGGGGCGTTTGCGAGCGCCGCGTGCTTTCCAATCGACCTCGTTTCATGAGCCACCCGGCCCCTCGCGGGACGGCCGTCGGGTCCGTGGGACAATCGCCCGATCGCCCAAAAACGGGCCGTGAACGCGGGACCCGGCCGTCGCAAAATCGCCACGCACCGCGAGGCTCTTGCATCGGCTTTCGCGTAACCGTATGGGAGACCGCAGAGGGTCATTCTGTGCGGCTCACCGAGAGCGCAGGATCCCTCAGAGGAGAACGAGGGGTTTCAAGGTGTACGAGCAACGTTTGTCGATCAAAGCCACGCAGGATCTCATCGAGGTGGTCCGCGCCATCTATCTGTCCTGGCAGGAACAGGGAGTCGAAGATCATCGCCTGAATGAGCTCATTGCAGTGGGTAGGGAGCTCCGGGCGGCTCTAGAGCTTGCCTCGCGGAAGGAGCCGGACGCTGACACCCGCTCGCTCGCGTCCCGCCGGGCCGCGCGGGCCACCGACCTGCTTCGCACGATGATCGAACCCGACCAGATCGGGACTCGCGTTCTGAAAGAGGTCATCGAGCGGAGCTGATGCCAAGTTCGAGCCGGGCGCTCACCGCGATCGACCGTGGCGGGCGCCCTACTCGGGAGGGTCTTTCTCGAACGCGATGACGCCGGGGGGTAGCTTGACCCAGGCGTGCCTTCGAGAGTCGTACACGGAGTCTTGCGGCGCCGGAAAGTGAGGATCGGCGAAGGCTCCAACGGCCACGAGCACGAACTCGGGATTGCCCTCCTGCGTATGAAACACCGTAGAGCCGCAGATCGGACAGAACCGGAAGCGGGCGCGGGAGCCGCCATCCCCGGCTCGAACGTACTCCGTGGCGGTGCCGAAAACAGTGAACGGAGCCGCAAAGCCGGCGAGCGTCGCGAAGACGCTACCCGTCCGCTGCTGGCAGGCGAGGCAATGACAAATGCCGACGCCCAGCGGTTCGCCTTCGACCTGGATGCGGAGCTGCCCGCAATGACAAGAGGCGGTTCGTGAAGCCATGAGGTACCTCGGAGTCGTCCGCGTCTAGAGCGACAAACGGTTGATCGAATGAGCCCGCGAAGCGGCCGCTCGGTGCTCTAGGATAGCAGACGTTCCGAAGAGAGGGGACGACGCGCGCGCGGTGCGCGGTCAGTGCCGGCGACGAATCGGTACCGTCAGCACGAGCTCACCGACCCACTGCCCAGGATTATTCGTCTCTTCGAAGAAATCCGTGGTGAAGTTCGTGTGACACAGCACGCAGTTCGCGTGGAACGTGTTGCTCAGTGGAACGCTGCGCCGGTAGACCCACTCACCGCCTCGCTTCTCGACGCTGGTCATCGCGTTGCCCGCCAGGGCTTGAGAGAGCGATGCGCGCTCGAAGGCGTCGGCCGGGAGATCGTTTTTGCCGCCGAGCAGCGGCCCGAAGGTACCGATCAAGCGCATGTCGCGGTTCAGGTCGTTGAAGATGAGCGAGATCGCCTGTTTGCCGTGAGGCACGTTCTCGGGCGTGGTTTCGTCGAACTCCGTGAACAAGGCGGCGACGAGCTCGTTCAACATGAGGTCGCTAGTAAGCTCCGCGAAGGCCACATCCGACGGCTTCGGCGGAGATGGCGGCGGGCCACCCGCGCTGGCGCTCCCGGTCAATACCCCGCAAACGGCTGCGCACATCATGATGGCGACCAAAGGCCTCGATGAATTCATGAACCCTCCTCTCGGGTCGAGACCCTAGCATGCAATGCTGGATTCGAGCTTATCCCGGATTCAACCCGCGGAAATCAGGGAGCATTTGAGAACGGCTCGATCGCGCCCGCTTGCCGCAACGGGAGCGCCGTTCACCCCTCCGAGCGCCACGAGCACCCGCCGGCCCTGGTGGCGTGGC
>JAEZYO010000063.1 GCA_023419055.1 Pseudomonadota bacterium
GGGCGGCACTGATCAGTTGTATCGGTTGCACGCGCGCTGCACGTTGCGACGTCGCTTCACGCGCGCTTTCGCGACTCGTGCGGAGATCAAAGCCCGAGCTCGAGTCGAAGCGCGTCGAATTCGGCAAAGTCGGCCTCGTTCGCTCGATAGACTCCGTCCTCGAGCGTGAACAACGAGGAGCCCCACGAACCGCTCTGAGTCGGCTCCCAGAAGAACGTGCCGAGGCCGCGACCGTCCGGCAGGTCGCGCATCATTCGATTCGCGCGCGTTCGTTCGGGGTTGTACTCGGCGATCACGAAGGAGACTCCGTCGAGGCTCTCGGCGAGCGCCTGAAACGTGTCCTCCCAGATCTCCGGCTTGCCCTGGAAAACCGTGTAACAAGAAAGGCCGACTACATCAACCTTCACGCCGCGCGCGCGCAGGTCGTCGACCCAGTCGCGAACCGCCGGAAAGCTCTGCGTCGTTTCGACGTGCAACATGATGTCGATCGTGGGATCGACGGCTTCGACCCCGTCCACGCCTGCCTTCAACAGCAAGGCGAGGTTATCGAAGTCGATCGCGCTCCCGTTCACGGAGTGAGTGACCATGTTCATGTTGCCCCACTGATCGGGCTCGGGATCGTCTGCCGGCACGTGGATCAACAGACCTCCTGCGATCTCGTTGCCCAGCTGAACCATGTCCGGTCGCGCTCCGCCTTCGACCAGGGTGCGGACCACGCTCTCCGTGTAGGTCCTCACTTCGCTCGCGAGTTCCTCGATCGTGGCCACTCCGCGCCACGCCTCCGGAATGATTTGCTTCCCGGGGTCGGCCCAGTTGTCGCTGTAGTGCAGGTCGAGCAAGAAGCCCATGTTGGCTTGCTTGACCTCTTGGGCGAACGCGAGCGTGTGCTGCTCGTCACAGTAAGGCTCCGCCCTTCTGTACTGCTCTTCGCCCGTAGGGTTCGCGTAGCCGTAGAGCGCGTCGGGCTCGACGAAGCTTCGCAGTCGCACGTAGTTGAAGCCGTGGTTGCCCAGGATTTCCAGCATTCCTTTGCTGACGCCGTCGGTGTCGACGAACGTCGCGCCGCTCTCCACGGCCTCCTGAACGCTCGAAATATCGGCCCCCAGAATGAACCGTGCTTCGGCCGATTCACCCGATGCTCCGCCGTCACCCGCGCTCGCCGCGGTGTTTCCGGTTCCACCCGATGAGCTGACCTGCTCGCCTGCGGTGCCGCCGTCACCGGGACTTCCGGCGCCGTTCTCGGCTCCGCTCGAGCCGTTCTCGGCTCCGCTCGAGCTGGTATCACCGCTTGCGCCAGAGCCATCGCCCGCTTCACCGCCCCCTCCGGCGTTCGATGAAACCCGAGGTGGCTCGGAAGAGCAGTGGGAAAGGAGAGCGATTGCAGCCAATGCGCGCAGCCACCGCGCAGCTTCCGATTCGAGCACTATTCGGCAGTGTCGCTCAGTCGAGCGCTCCTTCGCCACCTCGAAATCCGCGATCGATCGCGAACACTCGCCGGTTCTCCGACACGCGACGACAGCCTTCCCGTTCAGGCGATAGGAGGATCGAAAGCGGCACTCTCGTTTCGGAGATCGCTATCAGGGTCACGCGCGCCCCTCATTGAGTTCGTTATTCCGTGGGGATGACGAACGACGAGCGTGGGATCGCGGGCCCAACGTTCCGACCGCGATCCGAGGGCGAGCTCCGTCGCCAAAAGTGGCGCGAACAGCCCTGGATGACGAGCGGCCAGCGGCCCGGCTTCGGTCGGGCCTGGCGCAGTGATAGGACGGGTCCGTGCAGCATCCCGACGAAGAACAGCGCGTTCGCACGCTGGTGGCGTCCGTGGTGGCCGCGCTGGAAGCCGAGCTCGTCCGCGATCCTGGCTTGGCCTACGACTCCTTGGTCGTGGGGGCGCTCCGGAGCTACGCGCTCGCAGCCGCTCGGGCGCGAAACATCCCGGAAGGGGTCGCACGCGAGGGCCGACTGTTCCAGGCGTCGCTTTCGCCGAGCTCGATGGTCGTGCCCCTGAGCATCGAGCTCGACCCCGCGCAGGTGGCTTACGACGTCGGGCACCTGCTCGAAGGCCTCTTGGCTCGCAACATCAAGGAAGAGAAGGGGCGGCTTCGGATTTTGCCCGCACGCGGTCGGAAGCAGAGCGGGAGCTTCTACACGTCGAGCGCGCTCAGCGCGCGAGTGGTGGAGAGCTGTCTCGAGGCTCGGAGAGAGCTCCCGCGCAGCGTGTGTGATCCCGCGGTGGGAGCAGGCGCGTTCTTGCTGGCCGCCGCAGAGGCCCTGCTCGCCCGGGGCGTCACGTCGCGGCGAGAGATCGTCGCCGAGCGCCTGTACGGGGTCGACATCTCGAGCCTCGCTATCGCCGTGGCGGAGCTTGCGTTGTGGCTCTGGGTCGGAGAGGCGGGCTTCTCGCCGCTCGACGCCGGACGACACCTGGTCGAGAGCGACACCCTCTCGGGTGACTGGACTGAACGCTTCCCGGAGATCGAGACGGCGGGCGGCTTCGAGCTCTTGATCGGTAACCCTCCCTGGATCGCGTACGCGGGGCGCGCCGCCCAGCCGCTCGACGCGAACCGCCGCGCGCGGTTGCAAGCGCGCTTCTCTGCCTTTCGAGGCTACCCGACCCTGCACGGCTTGTTCGTGGAGCGAGCAGCGGAGCTTGCACCCCGCGGGGTGATAGGTCTGCTCTTGCCGAGCCCTCTCGCCGATCTCGACGGTTACCGCCCGGTGCGGCGCGCGCTCACGCGAACCCACGCGGTGGCGGAGCCGTTGCTCGAGTTCGGACAAGACGCATTTGCCACGGTGACGCAGCCTTGCTTCGCCCTGATCGCGGCGCCGAACGAAGAGGCGAGCGAGGGTCGAGACGCCGCCTTTCGACTCGTCGAGCGACAACGCAGAGACGGCGCAGCCGCCGAAGTGAAGACGCCGCGCGCGATCGAGAGGTTGTCCGAGCGTCCGAGCTTCCCGAGGGAGCTCTTCGGCGAAATGGGCTTTCAGAGCAACCGCGTCGTGACAGAGCGCCTGTTTCGTCGAGGGGTGCCGGGCGAAGGCCACGACTACCCCTTGCTCGAAGGCAAGGACGTGGCCGAGTTTCGCGTCGGGAGCGCGCGCCTGTTCTTGAAGCCCGATCGGGATCTGCTTTCGAAGCTCGGGGTCAAGCTGCGGCCGGAGAGTGAGTATCAGCGCGTGAGCTTCGTCGTGCGCCAGACCGCCAAGGTGACGATCGCCGCGCTGCACTCGGGGCTGCCGTTCCGCAACACCTTGATCGCAGGCTTCCGTCACGAGCTACTCCAACCGGAGGTGATGGTGGGGCTCTTGAACAGCGCGCTCTATCGCGCGCTTCACCTCTCGCGCCAGCGAGACGCTCGCCAGGCGACCTTCCCGCAAGTCAAGGTCGCGCACCTGCGCGCCCTGCCGCTCCCTCCGCTCGACGTCGAGCTGCTCGGCAGAATCGCGTCACTCGCTCGACGCGCGACCCGAGAGGGCGTATCGCCGTCGCTGCGTACGGAGCTCGACTCGGCGGTGTTCGACGCGTTCGATGTCTCGACCACCGAGCGCGAAGAGGTGCTCGACTTCATCCGGCAGCGCGCGCCCGAGCTCGGTCACGGCGCGAACGCGGGCAGCACGTCGAGCGACGGAGCGACACTCCTCACCGCGCCGGCGTGACGCTCGGCGAAATCGGAGAAGAGCGCCGGGTCGATGCAAGCCGCCAGGATCTCCAGGGACTCCACGAGTCGCGGGCCCGAGCGATTGAAGTAGGCGTTGCCGTCGCTCACGAAGACACGCGTGCCCGCCTGCATCCAGCGCTCCCAGGGGAGCCGCTCTCGCAGCAGCCCGATTTCCCGCGTCGCGTGCGCGAGATCGTAGCCGCACGGCTTCACGAGGACGAGCTCCGGATCGAGCGCCTCGAGCTCGGTCAGGTTCAGCGTCGGCGCCATCTCGCCCGCGCGCGTGACGAGCGGCGTGCCTCCCGCGAGCTCGATGAGCTCCGGCATCCAGAGTCCCCCCACCATGATCGGCGAGAGCCACTCGAGCGAGAGCACGCGCGGTCGTCGCGCCACCTGCGCGCGGTCGCGGACGGCCTGCACGCGCTGGGAGAGCGCGGCGCGGAGCGGCCCAGGGTCCTCGTCGATCGCCGAGGCGACGGAGCCGACGTCGTCGAAGACGTCCGAGAGCGTGCGAGGGTGGAGCGTGACGACGGCGACGTCTCTCCGTGAGAGGCGCGAGAGCGCGCTACGCACGTCGTCGATCCCGATGGCGCACACGTCGCAAAGATCCTGAGTCACCACGACGTCGGGCCGCGCGTCCTCGAGCGCCTCGAGATCGAGCTCGTAGATCGAGAGTGACTGTGCGACGAGCTCGCGCACCCCGAGGTCGATGGCCTCGCTGCTCGGCAAGCCGCCCACGCGCGCTCGCGTGAGGACGGGTACCGCCGCGAGATCGGAGGGAAAGTCGCACTCGTGGGAGCGCCCGACCAGGCTCTCACGGGCGCCGAGCGCACACACGATCTCGGTCGCGGAGGGGAGGAGCGAGACGATCCGCGGCATCTTGGTTCGTGCTATCGACCTTACCCGAGCGCGTGACCCGACGGGACCCGTTGACGATCGATTTCAAGTGGCTGACCTGGCTGCGCTGGGGCGCGGTCGCCTGCCAGGTGCTGGTCGTCCTCGTGGTCCACTACGGGCTCGGGGTTCGGCTGCCGATCCCGGCGCTCGCCGTGGTCGTGGCGCTCGAGGTGGCGCTCAACGTGGCGAGCAGCTCCTGGCTCGGCCGCGGGGGGACCGCGCGAGCGTCGCACGTGGCCGGCGTCGTGGGCGCGGACATTTTGCTCTTCACCGTCCTGCTCTTCTTCACCGGTGGGACTTCGAATCCGTTCAGCGCGTTCTACCTCGTGTACATCGCGCTCGCCGCGGTGGTTCTGCCCCCGCGGCTGAGCTTCGCGCTCGTCGCCTTCGCGCTCTTCTGCTCGTCCCTCCTGTTCGCGAGCCACGTGTCGTTGCCGAACGAGAGCGATCATCACCACGAAGATCTCGGCTGGCGCTTGCGGGGCTCCTGGGTCGCTCTAGGAGCGGCGGCTTCCCTGATCGTCTACTTTCTGAACCGCGTCCTCAGGGAGCTCTCGGAGCGCGAGCGTGAGCTCGAGGAAGCTCGCTGGTCGAACGCTCGCAAGGAGCGGCTGGCCTCGCTCGCCACGCTGGCCGCGGGCGCGGCGCACGAGCTCGCCTCTCCGCTCGCCACCATCGCCGTCGCGGCCACCGAGCTCGAGAAGCAGCTCGGCGGCAAGCCGGAGCTCGGCGGCGCTCTCGAAGACGCGGCCCTGATCCGGAGCCAGGTCGAGCGCTGCCGGGCCGTGCTCGATCAGCTCGCGACGGACGCGGGGCAGGGCGCCGGGGCGTTGCCGCGAAAGCTCTCGACCTGGGACTTGCTCGAGCGAGCCTCCGAGGGGCTCGAAGCGCCACGACTCGAAATCAGCGTCGCGGAGGGAGCGGAGTCGCTCTGCGCGCCCGAGAAGCCGTTGGTCCAGGCGCTCCGCAGCCTGATCAAGAACGGCCTCGAGGCGAGCGTCCCGGAGAAGGTGGCGATCACCGTCACTCATCAAAATGATGGCGTGCGGTTTCGCATCGAGGACCGCGGTCCGGGCATGTCCCCCGACGTGGCGGAGCGCGCGGGCGAGCCGTTCTTCACGACCAAGGGCAAGAACGGGATGGGCCTCGGGCTGTTTCTGGCCCGCAGCGTCGCCGAGCAGCTCGGCGGGGCGCTCGAGCTCGAGAGCCGCTCCGGCTCGGGGACGCGCGCGACCCTGTTCTTGCCGAAGGAGGTGGCGGCGTGAGCGACGACACCAAGGCGACGCTCCTGATCGTCGACGACGACGAGGTCCTGTGTCGCCGGCTCGGGCGCGCCCTCGAGCAGCGCGGCTACGCGGTCACCGTGGCGTTCGACGCCGAGCGGGCGCTCGAGCTCGCGCGTGCCGAAGCGCCGGAGTACGCCGTGGTGGATCTCCGGCTCGGCGACGCCCAGGGCCTCGACGTCGTGAGAGGCCTGCTCGAGCTCGAGCGAGCCACTCGGGTGGTCGTGCTCACGGGCTACGGCTCCATCGCCTCCGCGGTGGAGGCGATGCGCCTCGGGGCGGTCCACTACTTGACGAAGCCCGCCGACGCGGACCAAGTCGACGCCGCGTTGAAGGGCAGCACGACCGAAAACCTTTCCGACAATCCGACGCCGAGCCTCGCGCGCACGGAGTGGGAGCATATCCAGAGAGTGATGTCGGACGTCGGCGGCAACGTGTCCGAAGCCGCGCGCCGCCTCGGCCTCCACCGCCGCTCTTTACAGCGGAAGCTCGGTAAGCTGCCCCCGCGACGTTGAGCCCTACCTGCGACCATTTGTCGCAGCGTCAGCGGGGCCCGATCTGGCTAGGGTGCGCCCTATGTCCGTTGGCCGGAGAAGGCGCCGTTTTGGAAGCGCCGCGTGCGGCGCTCTCGGCCTGTTCTCCGGCCTGGCTCAGGCGCAGACCGACGAGGTCGTGGAAGAAGTCGTGGTGGAGGGCACTCGTGCGCCGCGCAGCGCCTCCGAGATCACGCTCGACCGGCCGCTGATGGAGGCCGCACCGCACCGCACCGCGAGCGATCTGTTGTTGCTCGTGCCCGGGCTCTCGATCACCCAGCACAGCGGAGAAGGTAAGGCGCACCAGATCTTCTTCCGCGGGTTCGACGCCGTTCACGGTCAGGATCTCGAAATCTGGGCGGGCGGCGCCCCGGTCAACGACGTCAGCAACATCCACGGCCAGGGTTACGCCGACCTGCACTTTCTCATGCCGGAGGTGGTGCAGAGCGTCCGCGCCTTGCCTGGCAACTACGACCCGATGCAGGGCGACTTCGCGGTCGCGGGCAGCGTCTACCTGAAGCTCGGCTACGACGAGCCGGGTATCACCGCGAAGGCGGGCCTCGGCAGCTTCGGTGCTCAGCGCTACTTCCTCGCGTATCACCCGCCTTCGGCTTCGAGCGCGACCTTCGGCGCGGCGGAGCTCTACTCGACTGACGGCTTCGGCACGAACCGCGCCGCGCAGCGAGCCTCGGCGATGGCTCAAGTCGAACACCAGTTCGGGCGCGGGCTCGCTGCACGCGTGTTCGCGAGCTCCTACTCGGGCCGCTTCGACTCCGCGGGCGTCCTGCGACTCGACGACATCGAAGAGCACCGGATCGATCGTTTCGGCGCCTACGACGCCAAGCAGGGCGGCGCCTCGTCGCGGCACGCGCTCGTGCTCGAGCTCAATCGTCGAGACGAAGAGGAGTCCTGGTCGCTCCGCCCCTACCTGGTCTTCCGTGATCTGCGGCTGCGCTCGAACTTCACGGGCTACCTGCGGAGCCCGGAGGGCGATTCGATCGAGCAGCTGAACCGGGCCAGCACCTTCGGGCTCGTCGCGAGCTACGAAAAGCCGCTCCAGCTCCTCGGGACGCGCGCGTCGCTCGAGGCTGGCATCTCGGCGCGCGCGGACTCCATCCGGCAGTCGCAACATCGCCGCTCCTCGTTCTCCGATCGGGTGACGGACGACGAGGCGACGCCTGGGGTGGACGCGGACGTGCAGGCGAGCCAGATCGGCGCCTACCTCGACGCGGAGCTTCACCCGATCCGGCGCATCACCCTGAGGGGTGGCGTTCGCGGCGACGGGGTCGCGTTCACCGCCGTCGAGCGCGGGGAGGCCGCGGGTCAGGGGCGCTCGACCCAAGACGCGCTCTTCTCCCCGCGGCTGTCGCTCGACTTCTTCGCCCGGCCGGAGCTCGTCCTCACCGCGAGCTACGGCGCGGGCTTCCGTTCGCCGCAGGCGCGCAGCCTGGCCGACGGCCAGGCCGCACCGTTCGCGCGCGTTCACTCCGCGGAGCTCGGCGTGCGCTACGCCGACGGTGAGCGAGCGAGCGCTGCGATCGCGGGCTTCGTCACCGATCTCGGCCGCGATCTCGTCTTCGACCACGCAACCGGCCGCAACGAAGAGGTGCCCGCCACGCGGCGCGTGGGGCTGACCGCCAGCGTCGGCGCTCGCTGGCTCGATCGCTTCCTCTCGAGCACGAGCTTCACCTTCACGCGCGCCTCCTTCCGAGGCGGCGACGAGCGCTACCTCGAGGGCGACCTCTTGCCGTACGCGCCTCAAGTCGTGGTGCGTTCCGATCTCGGCTACGAGCGAGATATCACCCGCGTAGGTGAACGAACGCTCCGCGGGCGAGTGGGGTACGGCCTGAGCTATTGGGGCCGCCGCCCTCTGCCCTACTCGGAGTTCGGGCGTGACGTCTTCCTGGTCGACGCGACGGCGAGCTTGCGACTCGAGGAGGTCGAGCTAGCGCTCGACGTCTACAATCTGCTGGACTCCACCCACTACGACGGCGAGTTCGTCTACGCGTCGCGCTTCGATCTCGGAAGCGCGGCCTCGTTGGTCCCCGCGCACCACGTGACCGTCGGCCCCCCGCGCTCCTTCCTGCTCACGCTGAGCTTTTACGTCTGAGGTCTCGAATGCAGCGTCCTTCCCCTTACAAGGGCCTCGGCCGGCGAGCGTTCCTCGCCGCGGGCGCGTCCCTGTCCCTGCCGCTCGGGGGCGCCGTGATCACCGCTTGCGGTGACGACAGCACGACAGGAAGGCGCGTCAAGCTCGCGACTCGCGTCGCGATGATCGACGGCGGGGCGACGTTCACGAGCGGTCTCGGTTGGGACGTGACCCTCACCCAGGCGCTGCTCGCGACCGGCCCCTTCTACTACTACCGCGGTGAAGCGGCTGTCAGCGCGCTGCTCTCCAAGTTCGCCTTGAAGTCGGCGCACGCGCACCCCGGTCACTACGACTCGGGGGACGCGCTCGGGCAGATGCTCGAACCCTACTCGATCGATCTTCTGGCCGGCGAGACCAAGCTACCGGAGGGATCGGGCGTGACGGGGCTCTACCGCTCCGCCGAGTTTTCCTTCGCGTCTTCCGCAGCGGGCCCGCTCGGGGACAAGCTCGGTGAGGCGGTGGCGATCGTGGCGGGCAGCGCGAGCAAGTCCGGCGAGGACACACGCTTCTTTCGCGCCGTGGCAACGCTCGCCGACGTGGAGAGGAGCGCGGCAGAAGGCCGCGTACAGGGTTGCTCGCTCGAAGAGGTGGAGGTCGAAGACGACGGGATCATCCACGTGAGCGTCGCTCCGCGCGCGTGGTTCAATCTGGTCGATTTCTCCGAGCTAGAGCCGGGCACCGAAGACGAGCCGATGAGCTTCGAACCGGATACCCAACCGCGCATCGCCTTTGCGCAGGGGCTCGCGCAAATAGCTGCCTACTCGTTCCGGTACTCGAAAGGTGCCGGCTAGAGACAAACAGATGAAGGGAATCATGACCATCTTGAGCGTGCTGCTCGCCGTGGCTTGCAGCGACGACGGGAGCGCGAGCGGGGGCGAAGGTCGCGTCGTCTTCACCACCTGGGGCGAGGACTACATCGAGGACGAGATCCCGGCGTCGGACGACGGCGGTTTCGTCGACGGCTGGTCGGTCGTCTACGACAAGTTCCTCGTGAACGTCGGGGGCATCGAGATCGCCGACGGCGACGAGGTGGGCGCAAGAAAGCCAGGCTTTACGCTGTTCGATCAGACCGCGCCCGGCGTAAAGCCCGTCTGGACCTTCGAGGGCCTCTCTGCGAAGGCCTGGCCCGACGTCAGCTTCGAAATCCGGCGCGCCACCGGCGACTCCGAGCTCGGGCCCGACGTCAGCGAGGCGGATCGGGACATGATGGTCGAAGAGGGCTACAGCGTGTACGTCGCCGGCACCGCGACCAACGGCGACGTGACCAAGACCTTCGCCTGGGGCTTCGACAGGCCCACGCGCTACTCCTCCTGCAGGGGTGAGGAGGACGGCGTGCAGCGAGAAGGCCTGATCGTGAAGAACAACGCCGAGGTCGACGTTCAGATCACGATCCACGGCGATCACCCCTTCTACGATCGCCTGCAAGAGTCACCGAGCCCGGCGATCGAGACCTCTCTGCGCTTCGACGCGCTCGCCGAGGCGGACGCCGACGACGACGGTGAGGTCACCCTCGCAGAGCTCGACGCCGCGGTGCTCGACGTGACCCGCTACGATCCGTCGCCCTTCGAGGTGACGACGTACGGCGATTTCGTGGGCGAGCTGATCCGCACCATCGGCCACTACCGCGGCGAGGGTGAGTGCTCGATCTCCGCGCTCTGAGTCAGCGCAGGTAGGCGCCGCACCGGGGATCGCCCGCGGGCACGTCCTTCGACGCTGGGAGCGCCGGGAAGGCTTTCTTGTCGCAGAGCGCGGCGAGCAGGTCGAGGATCTTGGCGGCTTGCTCGGCGCCGGTCGCGCCGTTGACCTGCCGCAGCATGCTGCTGCCGGGGTGGCCGTGGGCGATCTTGAACCAGACCTCGTAGCCCGCGTTGCGCGAGAGGGTCCCGACGGTCTCGGTCTCGTCGATCGGGAACTTGGTGCCGTCCGCCCCGTGGCAGCTGGCGCAAGTCTCCGCGAAGAGCTTGGCGCCGCGCTGCGCGTCGCCGCCCGGGTTCAGGACGAAGCCTTTCGGCGCGGACTTCTCGAGGCGGAAGATCGCGTCCGGGCGAGCGAGCTCACCCTTGCGGGTACGATCGACGAAGGCCACGAGCTCGTCGAGATCGCGCGCGTCGAGCACCTGCCCGAAGGCGGGCACCTCCGCCGCCCCGCGCTCGAGCCAGAGTCGAATCTCCTCCACGGGCCGCGTGTCTGCCAGGAGATCGTGAGCCAAGACGAAGCTTTTGTTCTGGTAGTCGGGGCCGTAGATGCCGTTCTTGCCGCGGAGATCCCAGCCGAACAGGTTCTTCAGCCGGTAGTCGTGGCCAGTGTTGGGGAGCGGCTTGCCCGCACCGTCGTTCAGCGTGCCGTCCGGGTTCGCGCCGCTCGTCTTCTCGAGCTTCTTCTCACTTCGCCAGTTGTCGTAGAGGCGCGCACCGCGTGCGTCGTCGAGCGGAGGAGGAGCCGGCGGAGGCGAAGCCGTGGTTTCGAGCGGTGGCGGCGGCGGCGCGGGTGCGACCACCGGCTCACGTGAGGGTGACGGACCGCAGGCGGCGGCGAGCAAGACAGCGAGATAGGAACGCTTGGTTTTCATGGGTCTCAAAAGGTGAGCTTGGCGCCGACCTGGAGCCAGCGCGGGGCGTTGGGACGAGCGCCGAAGGGCCTGCGCCCGACGATGTCTTTCGAGCCGGTGACGTTGCGCAAATTGGCGTAAACCGACAGCACCTTGAGCGGCCTCACGTACGCGCTGACATCCATCCAGGTCTGTTCGTCGGTAGCGAGCGCGTCGTCGAGCGCCTCGTCGGAAGCTTCCTCACGCATCCGCGAGACGTAGTAGCCAGCGACGGCGCCGCCCACGTACTCGCTGTCGAGCCCGAAGGTCAGGCTCGCTTGGTGGCGCGGAACGTAAGGCAGCTCGTTGCCTTCCTCGACCCTGCCGTAGATTGGGTCGGCCGAGTCGAACGTGTCGAGGAACTCGGAGTCGGTCAGCGTGTAGGCGGCCGTGAGGGGCACCTTCACGGCGCCGGCGTCGATCTCGTACGCGGCGTAGGCTTCGAGGCCCCAGATGTGCGCCTCACCGGCGCTGAATTGCTCGTCGAGCATCGAGTCTTCGCAGCTGCTCGAGAACGTGCAGATGTCGGTGAGGTTCGAGTAGTCGTTGAAGAACCCGATGAGCTCGAGCCGGTGCGGCCCGTCGCTCAAGCGTCCGCCGGCCTCGTAGTTGACGCTGTACTCCGGCTTCACCGCTTCGTCCCCGGGGGGCGGAGGGCTGAAGCCGCGGTACACCCCGGCGAGCGCGCCGAACCAATCCGTGAAGCCGTAGTAGGCGCCCACGCCGGGCATCACCGCGACCGTGAAGGCGTCGCTGTCTTGCCCGGTCTTGCGATCCTCCGACTCCGAGTGAATCAGCTCGAGGCGCGCGCCCGGGGTGAGCGTGAGGTTCCCCCAGGTGACGGCGTCGAGCGCGTGCAGAGCGAGCGCATAGGTCTCTTCGAAGTTCGCCGTAGTCACGATGGTGCCCGTCCCGGCGGGGACGAGCTCACCGTTCGTCATCAAGAACTCGTCCTCGCTGTGACGGCGCTCGATCGAGTCGTAGTGCAGGCGTATCCCCGCCTGGATCGAGTGGCTCAAGGGGCCCGTCGCGGCGCCCACGTCGAGCACGCTCTGCAGGCCCTGGCTCACGAAGGTGCGATCGTTCGGGCCGATGAAGAGGCTGTCCGAGCCGGTGACGCTGTCTTCTTCGCCGCGCAGCACGCGGATGAGCTCGGCGTTGCCCGCGTCGTCCGGCGTCTCGAGCACGTTGAAGAGCGAGGCGCCTCCGAACCGGTTCAGCTTGCGCCAGGTGCGAGCGTAGTCGTGCCGGTAGGCCGCGGTCGTGAGCTTCAGGTGAGAAGCCGGCACGTCGAGCTGGTGCGTCAGCACGAACGCGATCCGGTGGTTCTTCATCTCGTCGAGCGCGCTCGCGGGGTAGCGCTGGTACGGGTCGTCGCGGAAATCGGGGTCGGTGAGCCCGAGGTAGGTCTCGTTCGACTTCTCTTCCGAGTAGGTGAGCTTGAGGCCGAACTCGTTCCGGTTCGAGGCCATCGGATCGAGCACGTAGGAGCCCTTCGCCATCCACTCCGTCCGCGTCGCGCCAGTGTCCGCGTCGTCGTCCGGCAGCTCCTTGAAGCCGGTGTTGTGGAGGCGCAGGTACTCGAACAAGAAGCCGAACTGCTCGCTGCTCGTACCGAAGTAGGCGTTGACCTTGTCGTAGCCGTACTCGCCGAATGCCAGATCCGCGCCGCCGCTCGTCTGGGACGGGATGGGGCGGGTCACGAAATCGATCGCGCCGCCCACCGTCTGCGGCCCGTACGCGATCGCCGAGGGGCCCTTGATCACGCGCACCTGACTCATGCGCGTGGTGAGCGGGAAGTAGTAGGCGGCGGGAGCCGAGTACGGCGCGGGGCCGAACAGGATCCCGTCCTCCATCAGCGTGACCTTCTTGCTGCGATCGGGGTTGCCGCCGCGGATGCCGATGTTCGGTCGCAAGCCGACGCCGTCTTCTTGACGGATGTACACGCCGGGCACCTGGAGCAGGACCTTCTGCGGATCGTCGTACTCGAAGCGCTCGAGCTGCTTCTTGCCGATCACCTGCGCCGAACCTGCGGTGCGGTTCAGGCGGGAGCCTGCCACGACCACGTCGACTTGTTCCGGCGGGGTTTCGCTCGGGGGCTCGATGGGAGGTTCGGGCGCGGGCGGCGCTTCGACCTTTTCCGGAGCAGGCGGGGTTTCGCTCGGGGGCGGTGTCTCCGGCGCGGCGGCTTCGGGAGTTGGCTCGCTCGGGGGAGCCGGCTCGCTCGGGGGCGGCGCTTCGGGAGCTGGCTCGCTCGGGGGAGCCGGCTCGCTCGAGGGCGGCGCGTCCGGAGCGACCTCAGCGGGAGGCGCTGGTTCGCCGCGAGGGGGCGCGTCGGGCGGTGGGGGCTCAGCCGGAGGCGCGGGTTGCGCGACGACGAGGCCGGTCGAGAGGAGGATGGAGCTCGAGAGGACGAAAGCGAAGCGACGCATGACGAAACAAGCGAGATTCAGAGCACGACCTTGGTGTGCGGAGGGGGCGCGTCGGGCGCCGGCATCACCCATTGCTGAGGAGTGACGCCGTCGCTGACCTGCGCGAGGTCGACGGTGGGATCGATGAGCGGCGTGCTGCGGCGGCCGTTGAGCGAGACGCGCGCCTCGACGCGCACCTCGACAGGACCCTCGCCGAGCCGTTCGGCGTCGGCGCGGATGCGGTGAGCGAGCTGCAGGATGAGGTCGGGCTGGCTCGACATCTCGGCCTCCTGCAGCGGGGTCAGGTACGCGGAGGGTGAGACGTGCCAGGTGCGGCCCGTCGCCTTGTTCTTCACGACGAACGTCGTGCTGCCGCCCTTCGCGCGCACCATCACTCGCCAGGAAAAGCGCATCCCCTGCTCGTGCCAGAGCACGTTCCCGCCGTACGCGAGGAAGCGCACCGGCATCACCAGC
>JAEZYO010000144.1 GCA_023419055.1 Pseudomonadota bacterium
TCCCGGCTACGGCTTCCTCTCGGAGAGCTCGGAGTTCGCGCGCATCGTCGAGGGCTGCGGCCTGCACTTCATCGGTCCGCGCTCGGACGTGATGAAGCTCTGGGGCGACAAGCTGACCGCGCGTGAGGCCGCTCGAAAATTCGGCCTTCCGCTGCTCCCGGGCAGTGAGGCGCTGCGCGACGCCGAGCACGCCGAGTCGGAGGCCATGCGCGTCGGCTTCCCGGTCATGATGAAGGCGCGCGGCGGCGGCGGCGGGCGCGGCATGCGCATCGTGCGCTCTCGCGAAGAGGTGCGCCGCGCCTTCGAGTCGGCGACCGCGGAGGCGATGAACGCCTTCAAGAACCCGGAGCTCTACCTCGAGCGCTTCGTGGAGAAGCCGAAGCACATCGAGTTCCAGGTCCTCGCCGATCAGCACGGTCAGGTGTGGACCCTCGGCGAACGCGAGTGCTCGCTCCAGCGTAAGAACCAGAAGCTCGTCGAGGAGTCCCCCAGCCCCTCGATGACGGACGAGATCCGGGCCAACGTCGGCGCGGCGATCCGGCGGGCCATCTCGGAGACCGGCTACACGTCCCTCGGGACGCTCGAGTTCTTGATGAACGAGAACCGAGAGCTGTTCTTCATGGAGATGAACACGCGCGTCCAGGTCGAGCACCCGGTCACGGAGATGACGACGGGCGTGGATCTCGTCGTCGAACAGATCCGCGCCGCTGCCGGAGAGCGCCTGGAGCTCCCGGACACTCGGCCCTGGAAATTCCGAGGCCACGCGATCGAGTGCCGCATCATGGCCGAAGACCCCAACACCTTCGCGCCCTGGCCCGGGAAGATCACCGAGTACCACTCGCCCGGCGGCCTCGGAATCCGCGTGGATTCCGGCGTATTCGGCGGCTGGCAGGTGCCTCAGCACTACGATTCGCTGCTCGGCAAGCTGATCGCGCACGGCGCGACGCGCGAGCAAGCGATCCGCCGCATGCGCCGCGCTCTCGACGAGTTCATCATCGGCGGCATCCGCACGAACATCGACCTGCACAAGCGCCTGCTCGACCTCGAGGAGGTCAGGAACGGCCAGATGACGACGCGCACGGTCGAGAACTTCATGGCCGCTCAACGCAAGGGCTGATACTGTCCGCCCGATGGCGGACGCGAGGGAGCTCGGCGAGCGCCTGATCCGAGGTGACGTCCGAGCGCTGGCCCGCGCCTGTCGGTTCGTCGACGACCGCCTCGAAGGCTATCGGGAGCTCTTGGCTTGCGTCCACTCCGCGGGCAGTGGCGGTTGGTTGCTCGGCATCACGGGCGGAGCAGGCGTCGGCAAGAGCTCCCTGGTCGACAGTCTGATCACCCGCTTCCGCGCCGCCGGCGAGCGCGTGGGCGTCGTGGCCATCGACCCGTCGAGCTCGATTCACGGTGGCGCGCTGCTCGGAGACCGGATCCGCATGCAGCGCCACTACCGCGATCCGGACGTCTTCATTCGCTCGCTCGCGACGCGCGGCTCGGTAGGCGGACTGTCGCGCTCGGTCGCGCAGGTCACGCGCCTGCTGCGGGCCTGGGGAGCGGGCGCCGTGCTGCTCGAGACGGTAGGCGTGGGACAGGACGAGCTCGACGTGGCGAAGCTCGCTCACACCACCCTGGTCGTGACCGCTCCGGGCCTGGGAGACGGCGTCCAGGCCATGAAGTCCGGCGTGCTCGAGATCGCGGACATTTTCGCGGTGAACAAGGCGGACCAACCTGCGGCGGCGCGCGCGACTTCGGATCTGGAGGTCGCCCTCGAGCTTCGCGGTGCCTGGCTCGCAGCAGACTCGGCGGGTTGGAGCATCCCGGTGATCAAGACGAGCGTGACCGAGGGCACCGGCCTGGACGAGCTGTTCGCGGCGTTGTCGCGCCACCGCGCCTGGCTCGAAAGCCCACCTGGGAGAGCTCGGCTCGCCGCGCGGCGGCGCGCGAGCCTGCGTGAAGAGCTGAAGAGCGAGCTCTTCGACGCGTTGAACGAGCGCGTCGGTGCAGATCTCGACGCGTGGATCGATCGCATCGACGCGGGTGAAGCGGAGCCTCGGGCTGCGCTCGAGGCTCTGCTCACTCACGTCACCTGAGCGACGCTCACGCGGGCGGAGGTTGCGATGGAGGCTGCGACCAACCGGTGTGATCACCCACGTCGTCGTCGGCCCGACCGCGCCGGCGCTTGCGGCCGGAGCGGACGTTGTCGGCGCTCCCCTTGGCAGAGGCTTCCGGCAGCGCCTCCGGTTCGATCCCGAGCTCGGCGAGCTCGGCGTCGAGCGACGCCTGCCCCACCGGAGCGTCGTCAGCGACACCGGACGCCTCCGCTTCCACCGCGGACGCGGCGGCGAGCGCCTCGACCACCCCGCCGAACGCGGGCTCGGGCGCGGCTGCGAGCGGAGCAGGAGCGGGTTCTTCGACGACGGTCGTGACGGCGAGCGGCGCCGGCTCGGGGGCGGGAGCCATCTCCGCGACCGCGGGCACGTCGAGCTCGACGTGCTCGGTAGGCTCGTCACCGACCGAGAGCTCACACTCGCCGAAGATCACCTGCATCTTGCCGCGTTGGGCGGCAAGCTTCACCTCGAGCGACTTCGCTCGGATGATGGTGTTGTCGCGCACCGTGCCCGCGAGCTCCACGCTCTCGGCGTCAAACTCACCGGAGAGCTCGCCGTCCGAGCGCACCGACTTGACCTTCGCCTTGCCGTGAACCGCGCCGCTCGCGCTGACCGAGAGCGATGGGGTCTCGATGTCGCCTTCGATGCGACCCCGCACGTCGATGGGGCAGCTCGAGGTGAGCGTGCCCTTGAAGCTCGTCCCTTCTTCGATCACCGTCCGCTTGTTGTTAGCGCCGTCGTCCATGTTCTCTCCTCGCCGCCTTTCACTCCGCCGCCACTGGTTCCGACTGCGGCGCCGCGGGCCGCAGAATCTTCACGCGTAGCCGGCAGCCCGGCTGGAACGCGAACACGGTCGTCTCTTCCGACTGCTCGACGGCGCCGACCATCGCGCCGCGCGCGCTCACGACCAGGCTCTTCGGTCCCACGATGCCGGGGGCCTTCCGCTCGAAGAAGCGACCGTGGATGGTGATGTTGCCCTTACCTCGGATCTCGCAATCCTTGAGCACTCCCGAGTCACCGACCGTGAGCTCGACGCCGTCGCCGAGCGACAGCGAGCAGTTCTCGAAGCGGCTGTCGATGTGAACGCTGGAGTTCGGCTCGAACACCAGCACGGCGTCACGCAAGACGTCGCCGCGCCCGAAGTAGCGCGTCCCACCGCCTGCGGGCTCGACCTTGCCGGAGAGGAAGCTCGCGATCCGCGCGCCCTTCACGAGCTCGCTGCCGTCAGCTTGCTCGCTCGCGTCGACGACGTCGCCGCGAACGCCCCCGGCCTTGATCCCGGTGAGGACCGCCTTACCGAGCCGGGCGTTTCCGAGCTCCGCGTTCGTGATGTCCGCCCCCTCGAAATTCGCGTGACGCGCGTCGGCGTGCCCGAGGTCCGCGTCGCGCAGGTTCGCTTGCTCGAGGTTGGCGCGCTGCAGCGAGGCGTGCGTGAAGCGGGCGCGCGGCGCGTTCACCTGCGAGAGATCGGCGTCGTTCATGAGCGCGCGGCTCACGTTGCATTCCGCTAGATCCGCGCCCGAGAGGACCGCGTTGTCGAGATCCGCTGCCTCCAGGTTCGCGCCGCCGAGGCTCGCCGCGCCGAGCTCCGCGTGAGAGAGGTCGGCTTCTTCGAGGTTCGCCTGCGTGAGGCCGGCTCCGGTGAGCTCGGCGCCCGCCAGGCACGCACCCTTCAAGCTAGCGTGAGCGAGATCCGCGCCCTCGAGGCTCGCTCGCTTGAGGTTCGCGCCGTCGAGCTTGACCCGCGCGAGCTTGCCCTCGCCGAAGTCGGCGCGTTCGCAGTTGCTCTGCGCGAGGTCGGCGCCCTTCATCGATACCTCGCGCAGGCTCGCGTTCTTCAGGTTCGCGCCGACGAGCTTCGCGCCGTCCAGGTTCGCGCCGTCGAGGACCGCCCGGCTCAGGTCCACCCCTTCTAGCGACGCGTTCGAGAGATCGAGCCCGCTCAGATCGGTGCGAGCCAGGCTCTGCTTGAGTTTCGCTCGTCGTAGGACATCTTCGCGTGAAAACTGAGCCATCTGTTCCCTTTCTCCACCTTCCAAAGAAACTGCTTCGAGAGCCCCTGAACGAGCATCGCCCGAGGTGCTCGACCGGTGGCTCGTCGCGGGGTCGCGCGGCTCGGGCGCCCGCGACGGCGACGAATCGACCGGACCAACCTTGTCGACGACCAGAATGGAATCGAAGCCCGCATCCACGGCCGCGACGTCGGACCTCTCCGCCGGCTTCGACGCGATCGGCAGCGGGGGCGGACCTTTGTGACCCACCGCGCCTCCTTGCGAGGAGCTCGGCTTGCTCGGCGTGAAGCTCTTGGCGGACGGCTGAGCGCTCGCCCCGACCCCGCTAGACGCCGGGAGAGGCGGCGGCAGCGCGGGAGCCGCGCTCTTCGCGACCGCGATCCCGCCCGGTGGCGTGCCTCCGCGCGCGGGAGCCGCGCTCTTGCGCAGGCCGAGGTCCCCGAGGAAGAAGCTGCCGGAGTCGCCCTTCGGCGGCGCCGGCTTGATCTCGGCCTCGGCCTCGGCCGCGGTCGCGACCTCGTCCATGCGCGTCCCGCATCGCATGCAGAATCGCGCCCCTTGAAATGTGTCGTGCCCGCAGCGCGGACACTGAAGGGAGTCCTCGTCCATGGCTCCGTGGCTCAGCCTACGGGAGTCAGTGGTCACCCATTCAAGTGATTCGCTGCCCGGCAACATTTTGGTGGGAGCTTGCGCGCGAGTGTGGCGGCCTACGCACCTCCTCCGCGACGCTTCGGTCCGGCTCCGCGCGGCGCTCGCACACAGGAGAGCTGCTGTAGGTCCCGCGTAGGTTCGTGCTGAGAGGCGACGGCGCAACGCCGCGAAATCAGGTCGAGCGCGTTCTCCGACGTCGCGTCGCTCTCACGAGTTCATGAACTGCCTCCACGACCGCTGCTCCAAGGAGCGGGAGAAGGGAGCGCGAGAATGACGAAGCCGTCATGCAGCGCCCTTCACGCGACGCCCTTCACGCGACGCCCTTCAGGTTCGGAGCTCGCGATGGGGCTCGCCGTGCAGCGTGGACCAAAGCCGTAACGCCCGAGTGCCACCCCTCCCGTGACGCGGGACGCGGCACTTGGGAGGGGTCGGCGCGACGCGCTTCGACGCGCTTCGCGATCCCCGGAGGGGGACGATCCTCGACGGAGGGCGAGCAGCGAGCGCGACGGGGGTGGGCAACCCCAACCGCTACGCGCTCAGGAGTCGACCGCGATCGCGAGCCGGCGCCGGATCTCGAAGTACGAGTCGCTCACCCCGAACAGCACCAGCTCGGTGAGCCGCTCTTCCTGGCCGACCACGCTCGTCCCCTCGTCGGAGGCGCGGATCACCGCGGCCGCGGTCTCGAGATCGTGCGCGGCGATGAAGCCGGCTCGATCGGCAGTGAGATCCACGCCCGCGACCCAGCGTTTGAGATCGAGCGCGGTACCGGACTGGAGCAGCTTGGCGACTACGCGCGTCAAATGATCGCGCGCTTGGCCCTGAATGCCGACGTCCAGCGCCGCCATGGCCTCGTTCACCGCTCCTTCCAACTCGGGCGAAACCGGGAACTGCGGCGACGTGAGCTTGATGGCCGCGAACAGCCAGGACTTGAGGGCCGTGCCCGAGTCGAGCAGGTGCCGGAGGTACATGCCCGGACGCAGGTAGGTGAGCTGGCGCGCGGCGATGAAGGCCGCGGGCTGGAGCGGCACGTCGGCGCGGAGCGCTGTCTCCCCGAGCACGAGCGACGGCACGCGCGCGAAGAGGAAGCTCAGGCCGCCCGGATCGTTCGGGTTCTCGTAAGCGGGCGGCATGGAGATGCCGAGCACGCCGGCTGCGTAGTAGATGCTCTGGCAGACCGGCGCAGGGTGGCTCGGCAGATCCACCGCGTAGCTTGCGCTGTAGCCGAGATCCTCGAGCGCCTGGCTGCGCTTGGCGATGACCGCCGGCTCGATCAGCGCGAACACCGCGGTGAGCAGCGGGTCGGCGCTCGGGTGCATGACCAGGTTCAGCCACTCGTCGTCCCCCATCACGGCCTGAGCGGGGGCGGCCGTGTCGGAGCGCATGCGGCGATAGAAGCGCTCTTCGTCCGGCTCTGCCAGATTCAAGATCGTGAGCGCCTGGCACAGGCACCAGGCCGCGTCCGCGCGCTTGGTCTCGGTGTACAGGCGCCGGAGCGTCTTGTACGACTCCTGGCGATACGGGTTCTGGCGCAAGAGCAGCGCCTGAGCCTGCACGGCCTTGTCGAGGTAACGCTCCGGATCGCTCGTGTAGAGCTGGCTCAGCTTCTCCGCCCGCTCGCGGTTCTCGGGGTCGAGCGTCTGAGCGGCTTCGAGTGCGTCGATGGCCTCGTCGATCAGGCCGAGCTTGCTCTCGTAGAGCTCGCCCAAGGCGCTCACCGCCTCGAGCAGCGCCTTCTGATCGTCCTTGGCCGTGGCGCGCTCGGCCTTGCGCTTGAGCCAGCGCTCGACGCCGCGGTGATCTCCCGAGTCGCCGAGCAGCTGGACCAGCTCGCTCTCGGCGCGGTCGAAATCCGGCTCGAGCCCGAGCACCTGCTCGTAGAACTGGATGGCGCGCGGCGTGTCCCCGATCTGACGCGCGGTGACGATCGCCGCGGTGTGGAGGTACTTCACGCGCTGCTTGGGGTCCTCGACGAACTCGGCCAGGCGCAGGACGACGTCGACGAGCTTGTTCCAGTCCTTCTCCTCGCTGTAGAGCTGCATCAGCTTGGTGAGCAGGCGCCGATCGTCGGGGCGCTCGTCGAGCGCGGCGACGAAGCTCTTCGCGGCGGCGTTGCGATCGTTCAGCTTGCTCGAGGCGATCTCACCGATGTCGACGAGGAGGTTCACGCGCTCGTCGCCGTGCGCGATGTCGAGGTGCCGCGTCTTGACGCGGATCACCTCTTCCCAGCGCTCGAGCGCCTCGTTCGCTGCCGCGAGCCCGATCAGCGGCTCACCGCTCGTCGGTGAGAGATCCGCGGCCTCTTCGAGCACCGCGAGCGCGCCCTCGACGTCACCGGACTTGCGCAGGGCCTCGCCGTAGCGGTACTGCGCCCGGGCCCTCGCCTCGCCCTTGAGCGCCCCGTCGAAGCGAGTGAGGAGGTCCTTGTAGAGCTCGGCCGCCCGCGCCGGGGAGCCGTTCTCGAACGTCACTTGCGCCACTCGCTCGAGCGCTTGCGCGTCGTCCGGCGCGAGGCGGAGCAGGGTGTCCATCGGCGCGAGCGCCTTCTCGGTGGAGCCGCTCTGGCTGAGCGCGTCGACGTAGCGCACGAGCACGCGGGTAGCCTCCGACTTCTCGAGCAAATCAGCGCGCCCCGCGACGCCCTCGTAGTGCTTGCTGGCCTCGTGGAAGCGCTTGTTCTCGAAGGCGATGTCGCCGAGCACGGCGAGCGCGTCGAGCGTGGTCGGGTCGAAGCCGAGCGCCTTCTTCGCGGCCTCCTCGGCGCGCTGGTCGTCGCGCAAGCGCTTGCGATACAGCGTCGCCATCTGCCCGGCGAGCTTGGCCTTGGCCGAGAGCCCCTCGGTCTGCTCGATCTCGCGCTCGATGAGCTGGATCGCGGCGTTCACGTCGCCGCGCGCCGCGAAGGCCTCTCGCAGGGCCGCTCCCGCGATGGAATCGCGCGGGTTCGCGTCGAGCGCCTGCTTGTAGTGTTCGATGGCGCGATCCTTGTCGCCGCGAGACTCGAACAGCTTGGCCGCGCGCACGTACTGCTCGGCTTTGCCCTCGGGCGTGGTCGCCTTGGCGGCGATAGCGAGGATCGCGGCGAGCGCCGCGTCGGCGTCGCCCGAAGTCTCGCGCAGCCGGGCCACGGCCTCGAGCGCTCCCGGGTGCTGCGGCTCGATCTCGAGCACGGCCTCGTAGGCCTGGATGGCGCGCTCGGGCGAGCCTATCTGATCGGAGAGCACCTTGGCGCGGTTCAGCTGCAGCGCGAGCCTGCGCGGGGGCTCGGTCGCGAGCTTCACCTGGCGCTCGTAGAGCCCGACCACGTCTTCCCAACGATCCAGCGCGCGCAGGTGGCGGATGAGCGCGACGATCGCGTTCTCGTGCGCGGAGTCGATGGCGAGCACCTGCTCGAGCGCGTGCGCGGCCTGCGCGTGATCGAGGAACTCCTCCTCGTAGATGCCGGCGACGCGCTCCCAGATCGCGGCCTTCTGGCGCGGCGTGGCCGCTACCTCGATCTGACGGCGCAGGTTCTCGAGCAGCTCCGTGAAGCGCCCGCCCTTGCTGAACAGACGGTCCAGACCCTTCAGCGCGTCCAGGCTGCGCGGGTCGACCTCGAGCGCCGCGAGGTAGCGCTCGTTCGCCCCGTCGTCGTCGCCGAGCTGCTGCTCGTAGATCTCCGCGATGCGGCAGAGCGTCTTCACCTTGTCTTCACCGCGCTGAGCGTCGACTCGGTTGCCGAGGATTTTGACGAGGCTCGCGTAGTCCTTCGTCCGCTCGTACAGGCGGCAGAGCGCGTCGCTCGCGCGCACCTGCCCCGGATCCTCACCCAGGATCTGCTCGTACATGGCGCGCGCGCCGTTCGAGTCGTTCAAATGGAGCTCGAGCAGCTCCGCGGCTTCGGAGCGAAACTCGCGAGCCCGCGCGGGCGTCGGCGCGGCGTCCGCGCGGCGCGTGAGCACCATGCCGAGCTCCGCCCACTGCTGAGCCTTTCGGTAGATCTGGGACATCGCCTCGAGCGCGACGTCGTTGCCGGGGTCGCTCGCGACGACGGCCTGGAAGCACGGCAGCGCCAGATCCGGGCGCGAGAGCTTTAGTTCGTACCAACGCCCCGCGCGGAGCAAGAGCGCGTTCTTCTCCTCCGGGCTCTTGCTCTCGTCCCCGCTCGCTTCGGCGCACGCGGTGAGCACGTCGTTCCAGGCGTCCGGACGCGACCCGGCGAGGCGCTCGATTTCGGCGGCGAGCCCGCTCGAGGTCGGCGCCTCGCAGAAGGCCTGCGTGTAGGCGACGAGGGCTTGCTCGCGATCGTCGAGCTCGGTCGCGTAGATGCGACCGATCTCGGCCATGAGCCGCGAGCTCTCGGCCTTGCTCTCGGCGGCTTCGGCGCGCTCGAGGAACATCTCGATCAGCTCTTCGAACTTCCCGAGCCGCTTGCGCGCGGACTCGAGCCCGCTCAGGGCGACCCGATCGTGCGAGTCGAGCTCGAGCAGGGTCTTGTAGATCTCTTCGGCCTTCGGGAGCGTCTCATCGCGCCCCGCGTAGATGCGAGCGGCCCGGAAAAGCAGGCTCTTCTTGGTCTGGAGCTCCTCGGCCGCCTCCGCCGCGCCCGTGAACGCCGCCGCGATGCGCTCGGCGATCTCGCCCTCGGCGATGGTCTCGAGCTGCATCGCGATGCCTTCGTCACCCGGCGAGGCGCTGAGCTTCTGGATCATGCCGTCCACTTCGGCCGCCGACATCGGCGCCGCCGACTGGCTCGCGGCGCGCCCCACGAGCTCGAGCAACGTCAGGACCTCCATCGCGTTGGCGGGGCGCTTGGCGGGGTCCTTGTTCATCAGGCGCAGCACGAAGTCGTCGAGATCGGGAGCCACCCAGCCGCGGGGCGCGACGTTACTCGGAGGCGCCGCGTCGCGGCTCAGGTGGCCGAAGGCAGCGTCGAGCGCGAGCTCGCCGAACGGCGACTTGCCGCTCACGAGCTCGTACACGAGCGCGCCGAACGAGTAGACGTCGCTGCGCGCGTCGGCGAGGCCGCCCTTGATCTGCTCCGGCGCGACCGTCTTCGGGCTCGCGGCGGTCGCGAACAGCTCGGTGCGGCCGTTCGACGTGCGCGGGCGTGCTCGCAAGCGATCCGAGCCGGCGTCGAGCAGGATGACGCCCTGGGTGCCGTCCGCCGCGCGCTGCGCGATCACGTTCTCGAGCTTGAGATCGCCGTGCGAGAGCCTTCGCGAATGGAGGCCCGAGAGCGCCTGGAGGACCGCCTTCAAGAGCGGCCGGGCCTCGTTGATGTGGAGCGGGCCGCTGCGAGCCACGCGCGTGGCGAGCGTTTGCCCCTCGACGAAGTGGTGCGCCACGAAGTAGCGGCCCGACACCTCGCCTGCTTCGGTGCCCGTCGGCAGCCCGGCGTGCTCGGTGGCCGCGAGCAGGCGGTTCAACGTGAGGAAGCGGTGCAGCCCGCGCTTGTCCCGCGCGGCCTCCCCTCGCAGGACGCGCAAGCGGTACGCCTTCTTGTCACGCTCGGCGACATAGACGAACGCGAGGCGGCCTTCGCCGAGCTCGCGGGTGACGGTAAAGTCACCGAAGCGTTCGCCGATTTTCAGCGGCTCGTCGACCGCGAGACCGTTCTGGAACTGCCCGAGGCGCTGATCGACTTCCGGCCGCGTGGCGAGCAGCGCGTCGCAGAGCGCCTCGATCGCGTCGTGTTCCTGACAGTACGCGGTCAGCGCCCCCGCGAACGACGCCTTCGCCAGGGTGCCTCCCACTGCTTCCGGTTCGAACCCGAGCAGGTCCTTGGCGAAACTCTTGAGGTCGTCCAGCTCGAACAAACGCTCGAGCTCCGCGCGCACGATTTCAGTTCCCTGCATGACTGTAAAAATCCGGTAGTGAGACACCCACCCGAGTCACCAAACCAGTGGCCGGGGGTTTCCGACGATAACCCGCGGCTGGCTTCCCAGCCCGGAAAATTTCGACGGCAATTCGGGACGATGTGCTTACGATTTCCCGCGACAGGTAGTGCCCCGAGCTGGTCCCGGGGTGCCATTTTCTGGTCCAAGATTCCGAGCTCGTGAGACGGTCGGGCCCCGTGCCCTCCGGCGAGCTCCTCCTTCAGCGCCTGCTGCCGCTTTCGGTTCTCACCCTGGCGGTGATTTCTGTTCCCGTCATGATTTTCTCACCCGACGGTCTGAGCCGCCTGCGAGCGCTCGAAGAGGAGAAGCGGACCGCGGACGAGGAGATCTCGCGCCTGTCGGAAGAGATTCAGGAGTACCGGGTCCGCGTGAAGCGCATCAAGGAAGACCCGGCGTCCGTGGAGCGCGCCGCCCGCGACGAGCTCGGTCTGGTGCGCAAGACCGAGGTGGTCTTCCAGTTCCGTAAGTAGCGGACAGGCTTCAATTTCGCCGGCTCGTGCAGGCTTGTCGACGTTCGACGGCCTCGTCCCGTACCATCGAGCCCGTGTCCGTGGAGCTCGCCCGCCGCCTCCTGCAATGGGGTATCGCCCCGGCCGAGGTCGAGGGCGCGCTGGTCGACATGATCGACAAGCGCGTGAGCCTCATCAAGGCGCTCGCCGAGCGGAACCCGGAGCTCCTCGAACAGGTCGAGCGGGAGCTCGTGAGCCTCGACCTGCCGTCCATCGAAATGGTGCGCGTCTCTCCCGAGCTCGCGGCCGAGCTGCCGCCGGGCCTCTGCGAACGGCTGCTGGCCGTACCCGTTCATCGGGACCCGAAGAGCGGTCGCGTCGACGTCGCGGCGGCCGACGTGTTCGACCCTCACCTACAGTCGGAGTTCGCCCATCACCTCGAAGCGCCGGTGCGCGTACTAAGAGCGCGGCTGTCCGTGCTCGCGACGGCGCTCGGCTCACTCGAGGCTCTCCGCAACCTTCCCCCCAAGGAACCGGAAGCCGGCGTCAAGGTGCGTCCCGCTCAGGTG
>JAEZYO010000212.1 GCA_023419055.1 Pseudomonadota bacterium
CAACCGGCAGCGGTGGGAGCACCAGCACCGGAGGCAGCGGTGTCGGTGGCTCACCGAGCGTCTGCTCGCTGCCGCCAGAAACGGGTCCGTGCAACGCCGCTGTTCGACGTTACTTCCACAACCCGAAAACCGGCCTTTGCGAGCCGTTCACCTACGGTGGCTGCGGCGGCAACGAGAACAATTTCGAGACCTTCGTGGATTGTGCGGCGGCGTGCGGGAGCCTCGCGCTCGACACGTGCGAACAGAACTCCGACTGCGTGCTCGAGCCGGCGGGCTG
The DNA here is from genome assembly GCA_023419055.1 of Pseudomonadota bacterium. Next base: position 278 of record JAEZYO010000212.1, read on the forward strand.
TTGTGCCTGTGGGGGCGAGACCACCGACGACTTCGTGGCGCTCAACCTCTTGCGGGTGGAGGACTACCACACGACACAGGGCTGCAGCGACGTGCTCTGCGGTCCTTGTGAAGAACCGCCTCCGTACGGCGCGGTTCCTCCATTCGTCGCGACGTGCGAGTCCGGTCGTTGTCAGGTGGTCGACTTGCTCGAGGCCGGCGTCCTTACTTGCGAGCAAGACTCGGACTGCAGCCTCCGTTACGACGTCGGTTGCTGTGGAGGCTGCGGCACCGATCCGCGCCAATTCATCTCCATCGGCGACGAAGCGAAGCTGCAGGATCTGGTGTGCCCGGACGAACCGGTCGGTTGCCCCGAGTGCGATCCGAGCCCGCCGTCCTGCTTGATGCCGAAGTGCGACACGGGCACGTGTGTGCTCACGGGGTGTGAGTAGCGGCTAGCGCGAGCGCTTGATCGCCTCGACGCGCTCGTAGACTTCTCGACGTGGCAGGCGGAAGCGCGCAGCGAGGTCGTCCGCGATCTCGCGCGTGCGCGCTCCGGACGCGAGCCGCGCGTGAATCTCGTGCTCGAGCTCGGCTTCCGACGGCGCCGCCGGCTCGAGCTCGCCCTCGCTCGCCTGGTCGACGACGAGCGTGATCTCGCCGCGCCAATCTTGCTTCCGAGCGAGCTCCGCCAGCGTGCCGCGCAAGGTCTCTTCGTGGAGCTTCGTGATCTCCCGGCACACGACGGCGCGCCTTTCCGGCAGCGTCTCGGCGAGCTCGCCCAACGTCTTCTCGATGCGCTCGGGGGACTCGAAGAGCACGACCGGCTCGAGCGCCCGGCGGATGCGCTCGAGGCTCGCCTCGCGCGCCTTGCCTTGCCTCGGAAGAAAACCGAGGAACAGGAACGGCCCCTCCACGAGGCCGCTCACCGAGACCGCCGCCGTGACCGCGCTCGGGCCCGGGATCGGGACAACGGCGATCCCGCTCGCGACCGCGGCGCTGATCAGGCGCGCTCCGGGATCGCTCACGCCCGGGACGCCGGCGTCGGTCACGAGGGCCGCGCTCTCGCCGGCGACGAGGCGCGCGACCACGCTCGCGATGGCGTCATCCGAGGCGTGGGCGTCGAGCCGTGAGAGCTCTTTGCCGGTGATGGCGAGGTGGCTCAAGAGGCCGCGGGTACGTCGCGTGTCCTCGGCCAACACGAGGCCGACCTCGCGCAGCGTCGCCGCCGCGCGCTCGCTCAGATCAGCGAGGTTGCCGATGGGCGTGGCGACGATGTAGAGCGTCGACACCTCGGCGCGTCAGCCGACGCCCACGGCGTCGCCGAGCTTCTCCTTCAGGTACTCGCGCAAACGCCCGGCGAGCCGCGCTTCGAGCTGGCGCACGCGCTCTCGCGAGATGCCGAACTCGTCACCGAGCTCTTGCAGGGTGAGAGGCTCGTCGGCGATCAGGCGCTTCTCGAAGATGGCGACGTCCTTGCCGCTCAAAGTCTGCCGGAACTCGTCCAGCCGCTCGTGCAGGAGCTCCGAGAGCTCGAGGCTCTCGGCCATCTGATCGGGTGACGCGCCTTCGCCGGGCAGGAGCTCGAGCCGCGTCGCGCTCTTGCCCTCGCCTTCGTTGACCGGCGTATCGAGCGAGGCGTCACCCCGCGAGAGGCGGCGATCCATCTCGATCACCTCGCTCTCCTCGACGTTCAGGCGCTTCGCGATCTCCTCGTGCGTGGGCTCGACGCCCATGGCCGTCAGCTTCGCCTTCTCCTTGCTCAGGTTGAAGAAGAGCTTGCGTTGCGCCTGCGTGGTGCCGATCTTCACCATGCGCCAGTTGTTCAGGATGAAGCGCAGCATGTACGCCCGGATCCACCAGGCGGCGTAGCTCGAGAGCTTCACCCCTCGGTACGGGTCGTAGCGCTTCACCGCCTGCATGAGCCCGATGTTCCCCTCCTGGATGAGGTCCATCATGTTCTTGTAGGCGCGGCGGTACTCGTACGCGATCTTGACCACGAGGCGCAGGTTGGCGGTCACGAGGCGCTTGGCGATGTCGACGTCCTGCCCCTTGCCGTACTCGACCGCCAGGCGATGCTCTTCGTCCGGAGAGAGCAGCGGGTGCCGCTGCACCTCGCGCATGTAGGCCTGCAGGGCGTCGTAGCGGGTGAGCGCCGAGCTCTTGCCTTCGCTCGGCTCGCCGCTCTCGTCTTCGTCGTACCCTTCGGCGCCTTCGCTCTGAGACTCGACCGGCTCGTCTTCGAGCACCTCGGCGGTCGTATCGAGCACCTCGCCGTCGTCGACGTCTTCCTGTGACGCGTCGTCCGACTCCTCGGGCTCGTCGGCGCCCGAGCGCGCCTCGACCTCGTCGTCATCCTTGGAACGGCTGGTTGCCTTGGGCTTCTTTTCGGCACGCGCACGCCGCGCCGGCGCCGGGGGTTGCCCCTGCGACTCCAATTTCTTCGCCACTTTTCCTCGAGCTCGGCCTCGTCTTGAAGGGTGCCGTGGAGCGTGTGACGCGGGAAGGTTGGCGTCAAGTTTGCGTTGGGGGGGATAGCCCACACCTCTAGCGGATTTTACCTGCCGGCCCCAGGCTACATCGGCGCTGTGAGACCTTCCTCGAGTCTGCTACAGATCGAACTCGGAAAGAGGGGACACCATGACGCGGCAAGCTCTGCTGCACGAGGCAACGACTGAGGCGGACAAAGGTTACCTGGAGCCGAGGGATCGCTCCGAGGTCGCGCGAAGGCCACGCCCTCGCGCTCGCATCCTGATCGTGGACGACGAGCCGTTGTTCGGCCAGACGATCAGCCTGCTCCTCGGCGTCGAGCACGAGGTGGTCGTCGAGCACTCGGGAAGGGGCGCGCTCGTGCGACTCACGAACGATGCCGATTTCGACCTGGTGCTGTGTGATCTTTCGCTGCCGGACATGAACGGTCCGCAGATCTACGAGCGGGTTTCTCAGCAGCGGCCGGACCTCGGGCAACGCTTCGTCTTCGTGACCGGCGGAGCCTTCACGGAGTCCACGCGCGAGTTCATGGAACGACACAACGGCCTCAGCCTGGAGAAGCCGTTTCGCATCAGCGAGCTCGAGCGTTTGCTCGACCTCGTGTGCGCTCGCTCCAAGATCAGCGCTTGAGGTCGACCTTGTGACCGGGGACGGGCGGCGTCCCCAAAAAGACCACCGTGTCGAAGTACGCCTTCTCGTAGGTCTTGGTCGACGCCGCGAGGTCGTAGACGAAGCCCCAGTCGAGGCCCTCCGCCGCCGAGACGAAGATCACCCGCGACTGTGAGCAGGCCTTCGCCAGGCGCTCGATGGTCTCGCCGGTCATGGTGAGATCAGGACCCGCCATGCCCTTCTGACGCTTGCCGGCGGCGCCGCCGCTCAGCTTCCACACCGCCGTGCCGCGATCCTCGGTGACCATGGCGACCACGCTGCACGACGGTACGTCGCCGACGGCGTTCTCGGGGACGAACGCCACCTCGGTCGGGAAATCTTTGCGCGATTCGGTCTTGATCGTGACCGGCTTCGAGCCGAGAGCGCCGAGCTCTTCCAAGAACGCCGCGACGTGGAGGGGCTTGGCGACGCGATCCACGAGCAGGGTCGAAGGCTTGCTCGCGAAATGCTCGCGGTTCTGCTCGAGCTCGGCTTTGAGCTTCGCGCGGCCCTCCCGCTGCTCGAGCAAGGCTCGCGCAAACCCGACCTTGGGGCCCAGCGAGTCGATGCTGAGCTCGGGGGTCCCCTTGGGTTTCGGCGTCTCCGTGATGGGAGGCGGCTGTTTGGCCTGGTCCGGCGGTGGATCGAACGGGTTCTTCTTCGGTGGCGCGTCGCAGCCGGCGAGCACGGACGAAGCGATCAGGGCACCGAACCAGGCCAGCTGCTTCATCAGCGCAGGTCCTCGCAGAAGGCGCTCTCCGCCGTGAGGCGCACCCGGCTCACGCAGATGCCGCTCGTCGCTTCACGCGGCTTCGCGCAAAGGTGGGACTGACACTCCTCGTTCACCTTGCAATCGTCGCCGGTCTCCTTGCGCTCGACGCACGTCCCGGTTTCCTCGCCCGCCGGCACCTCGCAGAGGAGCGACGGATCGCACTCGGAGTCGAAGGTGCACTCGTCGTCCAGCGCCTTCTGCGCCAGGCAGTTCTTCCCGTTGCAGTAGAAGCCGGTGGCGCACACCTCGGCGGCGCCCTTGCAACTGAAGCCGCCGCTGACCTCTTCGGGGATCTGGCAGGTGCCGTCCGAGGCGTCCGCCTTGATGATGCACTTCAGCCCCTCGAGCGTGTTGCACTCCGTAGTGTCCGTACAGACTTCGCCCTCGTCACCCAGGCCCTTGATCAGTCGATCACACGGCTCTGCCAGCTGAAGCACGAGTGCGAGCTCGTCCGGGGTGAGATCCGCATCCTCGTACGCGTCTGCGACCGCATCGAGGCAAGCCTTCGCGTTCTTCGGATCGTAGCCGAAGGGGATCAGGTCCACGCAGCGCGCTGCCTGGCTCTCGACGCAGGCCTCGGTGCTCTCCGCGCCGCAAGCGGAGACGACCTCGTCGTTGCAGGCGGCCTTCGCCCATTCCTCACAGAACGCGGCCCTGGTCTTGACCGATGATCCGCTGTCCGCCGCGCCGGGGCCAGGCTCGCTCCCCGAGCACCCACAGAACCAACTCAAGACGATACCGAAGGCTAAGGCTCGCTTCATGGCTTTTCTCCCGAGAACATACCCCGGGCCCGGGCATTTGTTTTGTTTTTTGGTTGGCGCCGACCTACGCGAGGGGGACGCCGCGCCAAGACGCGCATCTTGATACGAAAAGAACGGAGCGGTCCTGCCATTGAGCCCTTCTCCCCGGCGTAAACTTCGACCGCGGCCTTCGGCCGCTCGCGGATGCTCGTGAAGACCCCGGCCTCGCGGGAACTCTCCCCCTCGCGGGGAGTCTGGATCTGGCTCCTGTCCGTCGTGCTCGTCGCCGTCGCGGCGCTCGTGGTGACGCTCGCCGCGCTCGGGGTCGCGCTCCTCTCGGGGCTCTCGCTGTCCTCCGCGGAGGAGCTCCTGTTCGGCAGGTCCGGCGCCTCTCCGCTCATTTCGAGTCCGGCCTGGATCTTGGCCGCTATCGCCGTGAACGAGCTCGCGGTGCTCGCCTCCGTTTCTCTCGGGACTCGGAGCGTCGAGCTCACGCTGTCGGACGTCTTGCCACGTCCGCCGACGAGTCGCGGCAAGCTCGCCGCGAGCGTCGCGCTCGTCTTCGGCCTGGCGCCGCTCGCGCAGCTCTCGGCCGATCTCGTGACGCGCCTTCTCGAGCGAGAGGCCTACCCGGAGGAGGTGGTGAGGACGTTGGGGCAAGAGACGAACGCGCTCCTATTCCTGGTCGCGCTCGTCTTCGTGGGGCTCTTGCCCGCGCTCTGCGAAGAGGCACTCTTCCGCGGCTTCTTGATGCGCTGTTTCGAGCGGCTCGGGGCCGTGGCGAGCATCCTGGTCACGAGCCTGCTCTTCGCGTTGTTGCACCTCGAGCCGAGCCAGATCGCCGGCACCTTCGTGCTCGGTTTGGGCTTCGGGTTCGTGCGCCGGGCAACGGGCTCGATCGTGCCGTGCGTGCTTTCGCACGCGGTCTACAACGCCGCCGTCGTGGCGAGCGCGCGCCTCGCGCCGGAAGGCTCTACGCGAGCCATCGGGGCGCTCGCGGTGGCGCTCGGCCTCGGCGTTTCCGCCGCGGCGGCTTTTTGGCTGCTGCGGCCGGACCCCGCGCCACGGCAGGCGCTATAGTTCCGGCATGCGGACCTCGCGGCGCGCCCTGCTCGGAGCGACTCTCGCCTCCTCGGCGGGAGCGCTCCTTCCGACGCCCGCCGCCGCGAAGGGAGAGCCCGCGCTGCCGAGCTCGGAGGAGCTCGAGCCCTTCGAGATCACGCTCGCGGGTAGCAAGCTCGCCCGGCGCTGCCTCTTGCTCGTGCCGCGCCGGACGAAGCCGTCCCACCTCCTCTTGCTCTGTCACGGGCTCGGTGAAACGGCGAGCGAAAGCATGGGGATCCGCGCCTGGGCGGAGCGATACGGCCTGCTCAGCGCGTACCATCGGCTCTCGAAGCCGCCCGTTTCGGCGCTCCTCCCCGAGCGGCGGCTTTACGACGAGGCGCTCGGGCGCAAGCTCAACGAGGGCCTCGCCCGCGCGCCGTTTCGCGGCTTCGCGATCGCCTGCCCGTTCACCCCCAACGTCTACAAGGCGCCGTCGACGGACGTCGCTCTCGAGCGCTACGCGGCCTTCATCGAGGAGGCGCTCCTGCCCGAGCTCAAGGCTCGCCTCTCGCTCGGTCCCGAGCGGAGTCGAGTCGCGATCGACGGGGTTTCCCTCGGCGGCTACGTCTCGCTCGAGGTGTTCCTGCGCCGCCCGGAGTCGTTCGGCGCGGTGGGGACCGTGCAGGGCGCTTTCGGCGTGAGCCTCGCCGAGATCTACGCGGCGCGCCTCGAGAAGGTCTTCAAGGCGAGCGCCGCGCGCTTCGTGCGCGTCGCGACGTCGAGTCAAGATCCATTCCGGGCGGGCGCGGAGCGTCTCTCCGCGAGACTTCGCGACAAGGGGTTCGACCCGACATTTTCGCTCACGAAGGGCCCTCACGATCAGTTCTGGCTGCGGGAAATGGGGACGCTCGAGCTGCTCTACGACCACGCGCGCCATTTCGAGCCTTTCGCGGCTGGTGTCGCCACCAAAGCAGCCCTAGGAAAAGAACCCTGAAGCCGTGTTGCGAAGCCTGACCAAGAACATGATCGGAGTCGCCTCCTCGGCGTTCGATCGAGCCGTGACCCTGGCGGTTCAGCGCGCCACGGACGAGCGAGCGCCGAGAGACGAGCGCAAGGAAGAGCGCGTCGAGATCTTGTCGGCGATGACCGCTCGTTACGTGCACGTCACGCGCGCCGAGTTCCACCCGGAGCCCGCGCTGGTCGCTCCCACGCTCCGGCGGATCGCCGATTTCGCTCCGGGGCTCGAGACGTTCGACCTCACGTGGCGCAGCGAATGTCAGCCGTTCTTGCCGGAAGTCGCGGCGCGCTATTCGCGGACGGTCGAGAACCACGTCGCCGCCGCCCGGTTCTACCGCCGCGGGAGCGGGCGCCCCGTGGTCGTGATCTTGCACGGCTACATGACGGGCGCCTTCCGCTTCGAGCAGCGTGTCTGGCCCATCGCCTGGTTCGATCGCCTCGGCATGGATACCCTGCTGTTCGTCTTACCCTTCCACGGGACGCGCGCGGATCCGCGCCGGCGCGGGGCGCCGGAGTTCCCCGGCAAAGATCCCAGGCTCACGAACGAGGGGTTTCGTCAGGCCATCTTCGATCTGCGTGGCCTCGTCCGCTATTTGCGCGGAGCCGGGCACTCCGCTGTCGGGCTGCTCGGGATGAGCCTCGGCGGCTACACGGCTTCTCTCGCCGCGACGCTCGAGCCGGCGCTCGATTTCGTCGTTCCCATCATCCCGCTCGCCTCACTCTCGGATTTCGTGCGCGAGCAAGGCGGGCTGAGCGCTTCGGCGGAGGTCGCCGCCCGCGAACAGTCGCTGCTCGACGAAGTGCATCGACTCGTGAGCCCGCTCGCGGCACCGTCGCTGGTCGCCCGCGAGCGCTTGCTCGTGATCGGCGCCCGCGCGGATCGCATCACGCCGGTGTCCCACGCGCGCAGGCTCGCCAGTCACTTCGGGGCGCCGCTCTTCACCTGGCAAGGCGGGCATCTCCTCCAGTTCGGCCGCGGCGAGGCTTTCGGCAAGGTGGCGGAGCTCTTCGCCTCGCTCGGGATCATCCGGCCGCGGTGAGCGCACCCTTCAGAGCGCGGCGCGGGCGCAACGCTGCGTGTCGAGCACGACGGTCACGCCGCGGTTGCTCGGGACCAGGCGGTTCCAGAGCTCCGTCATCGAGCGGTGGCCCGTGAAGATGTCGAGGTGCTGGCCCTTGACCTTGAGGCCACGATCTTGAGCCACGAAGCAGCCGTCGTGGAGCGTTCGCTCCTCGGGATCGCGCGGCAGACCGTCGTACTCCGGGACGTAAATGCCGCTCCCGAGCGGGATCACGTCGGAGTCGACCGCGACCGTGAGGAGCGGTGTGATGGCCTTGCCGGTCGCGCCGCGGCCCCAAGGAAACTGCTTGGGATCGAGCAGGTCGAAGCAAATCTTCTGACCGGTGCGCGGGCAGACCTCGGCGCAGGCGCAGTCACGCCGAGCGAAGCTCACCGTCGCGCCCTGCCGGAGCGTGCCGCTCCCCTGCACGCACAATGCTTCGAAGAACCCTCGCTTCACGCTCGCAATGGTCTCGCAGCTCTGACTCTTGACGTCGACGCTCCCGCCTTCGAAATCGAGCTCGCTCGGGAAGTCGTAGTAGGTGTTGCGAAAGGTGCCGAGCTTCTTCCCGCCGACCTCCGGTCGCGCCGTCGTGGCGCGACGGTCCGGCGCTTTCGCGGACGGAGGTGAGCTCGCGCTGGGTTCGCTCACCTCGCGCGGAGCAGCCAAGCCGATGGTGCGCGAGACTGGCGCGGCGGCGCGCTCTCCGGAAGCGAGGCGCGCGCCGGACGGCAGCTCGGCCCGAGTATCGAGCAGGTGCTCGTCGTCGAGCGGCCGCTCCGAATCGTCGAGCGGTTGATTGACCCAGGTGTTGCCCGCCGTGGCGCAGGCACCGGCGCCGGCGACCAGGAGCAGCGAGGCGGCGAGCCTCATCGTGGCTCTCCCGGCTTCGGGCTGTCGGACGGAGGCAAGGGGGCGCAGCGATCGTCATCGGGCGCGCTCACCTGCGACATCAGCGCGGTCGTGTGATCGAGCCAATGCTCGCGGACCTTCGCCGGGACCGCGAACTCGTCCAGCGTTTCCTTCAAGATCTGTAGGCGCCGCATGAATTGACTCGCTCTGATCCCGTGGGGGCCGTGGGCCTTGTCGAGCGCGCGCCCAGTGTACTGAACCTTTGCGCCGAGGTGCTCGGCGGCAAACTCGTACTCCTTCTCCTTGATTCGAGCGCGACTCGCCTTGCGAAAGAAGAAGCCGATCATGACGTCGTCGAACATGCGATCGACGAAGCGATCGATGATCTTCCGAAGCACGGGCTCTCCGCCGAGCTCGTCGAAGAGGGTGGGGGCGTCTGGGGCAGTCATGGCCACGAGGCGACGCCCGGGCCGAGCGCGCCTCAGGGAGTTCTACTCGTCAATTTGTTCAGGCGCAGCAAAGCTTCGCCGTTTCCCGGCTCCACGACCAGCGCTTCGCGCCACTCGGCCTCCGCGAGCCGCGCGTCCCCCGCGGCGAGGTGAGCGTCTCCCATCGCCACGCGCGCGGCGGCGCTTCTCGGGTCGATCGAGAGCGCCCGCTGGGCCCAGCGCAGGGCCGGCTTGGGCTCACCCAGCTTGACCAGGCAGGTGGCGAGCCCCAGGGCCGCCTTCAGGTGGTTCGGGTCGACGATGATGGCCCGACGAAAGAAGCGCTCGGCGCGAGTATGGTCGCGCTTCAAAGTCGAGAGCGTCGCCTCTTGCATCGACTTCTGCACGAACTCCTGGCGCTGGACCTCGGTCGGCGCGTTCGTGCCGAGGGCGATGAACCAGGCCTGCTCCGCGCCCTTCACGTCGCCGATGCGAGCGAGGCCGTCGCCGAGCAGGTTGTAGGCACGCGTGTTGCCGGGCTGCACCTCGAGCGCGCGCTTGGCCCAATCTGCGGCGCGCGCACCGTCACGCCGAATCAGCATGAACTGTGAGAGATCGATGTAGCGGCCGACGCTGCTCTTGTTCCAGCGAACCGCCTTGCAGTAGCTGAGCTGAGCTTCGTCGACCTCCCCGCGCACGATGGCCCGCTCCGCCAGGCGCTGCTGCTCGTACGCCGCTCCGGGGAACTCGCCGTAGGGCACGCGTTGCCCGTTGAACAAATCCTCGCAGCTTGGGGCTCGCACCCCCGACTCGTCGACGCCCGTGACGCGCTCCGTCTCGGAGATCGCCGAAGGATCGGGCTGCAGAGCGGAGCTCGGAGGCGCTGGGACGGTGACGCTGCTTCGGGGTGGCGGTGGGGAGGCTTCGGGCTTCTTCGTGCCCGCCTCGTCGTTCGACGTTCGGGCTTCGCTCGCGCTCACCGCCTCGCTCGGATCCGGCGTGGGTCGATCGTCCTTGGTGAGCCACCAGTGTCCGATCGCGATCAGGGCGCCCTGGAGCGCGGCGAGGCTGACGAGGAGCATCGCGAGCGTCGGGCTCACTCCCTTCCTTCTCACGCCGGCGGCCTGTTGGGCCGCGCCCATGAGGTCGATGGTCGCGCGGCTGAACGCCGTCGGTGAAAGCGTGG